>DASRZP010000045.1 GCA_035686305.1 Thermodesulfovibrionales bacterium
GTAACCCGCGATATTAATCGATAGAAGAATATGCGGAGCATCATGTGGGTCTTCGAGCAATGATACCACATCACAGTATCGTGATCGCAACTCGCGGGGCTTTCCGTCTGTTATAATTAATGGTGATAACAAGGGTGCAGGGAACCCAGCGCGAGGAGTACTGAGAATATGTGGAATGTCATAGGTGGATTTGTTGTAAGCAGCATAGCCGAGGTCGTCGTCAAAGAGATCGTTAAGGAGATCAGGAAACCGGGACGACCTTCAGCGCCTCAGCAAGAAGCTCCGGCCAAGCATCTCAGGCATACCAAAGGCCAGGTGATGATCCTCGATTGGATGCCTGCCCACGAGGACGCGTCGCCGCCCCAGGACAAGGCGGCTAAGGTCAGACAGCGGGCCGTCGGAAGAAGAAAATCGCCGCGGCGCCCTACATCTTCGCAGCGGCACGGATGAAATCGAGGTAGGCAACGACGCCGACAATCGCCTCGCCGTCCGTCACAAAAACCCTGGCGATATTGTAATTTTGCATGAGACCGAGAAGCTGGTCCGTGTCCATATCCCTCTTGACACAAATAACCGGTTTTGTCGCCACTGCCCCTGCTTTAATCTTTTTTGGATCCAGTTTTTGAGCGAGGACCTTGTTCACGATATCCCGCACTGCGATAACGCCGAACCCGTCCTTCGGTCCCTTCGGTTCTACCAGAACGGATCGGATCATCTTACGGGCAAGGAGTTGCATGACCTCCTCCACGGTAGCATCCGGCCGGACCGACTCGATTGATTTCGTCATGAGTTCATACGCCTTCATCGGACGTCCTCATACAATAGGGTATATCAGCGCCCCGCCTATCGTCAAGGGACCACTGATCGGAGCCTTACGACCCCCTTTCCTCCCCCGCGTGTAGGACAAATCTGACAGGACATCGAATAATCTCCCACAAGAAAATCATCATCTGTCTGATAGAAAAATAGTAGCTCTCCATCTATAGTGAAGAGATCATGATCTCGCATATGACGAAAAAGACAATACATGGAAGACCCCGAGAGATCGCACCATCTTATCTCATCGGCGCCGCTCGATCCAGGTTCGGTCAATAAGAGAAGGGGAGAGATATTGAAAGCAAGCGCCTTCTCACAGGCCCTGCTTTACCATCTGGAATGGAAAAGGAGATTCAGGAATTTTCTCGATGGAAAAGGGGATATGGCGGCTTCAGAGATCGTCTCCCCCGAAAAATGGAGACTCGGGAAATGGCTCTCCTCTCCTGAGATGTCCACATATTCGTCGCCCTCTGAAATTCAGGAACTCCAGAGATTGCATAACGAAGTCCATGAGACTGCCAAGCGGATATATGAGTTCAAGCGCGCCGGTAATTTATCTGCATCGAGAAGAGAACTGAAGGACTTCGACGATACTTGCATGAAACTCGTCTCCCTTCTGACCGCCAAGAACGTCCTGAATGTTTCACCAAAGGAGGAAAAATCAGTGTCAGTCATGAACCTCCTCAATAATTTCCTTTTCAGAAAGGGTTTCTTTGACTTCTTCCAGAAGATGGAGCGGGACGGCATTGAAGCCGCAAGGGCATTCTGGCATTCACATCCTTACAAGAACAGTCTTCCGCCGCAAGTCCCCATGATCTATGAAAAACTCATCGATTTTTATGTCGACATGAGTCTGATACCGCAAACAAGCTACAAGAAGCTTCTCAAGGAACAGGAGAGACTCCACTATGAGAATACCTTCCTCATGGGAACCTTCATGGAACTCCAGTGGAAGGTTTTCGCGGGGAGCGGAGAGAAGGTTCGGGAGGCATGGCAAGACGCCCTTTATGAACAGATTGCGACGAACAGGGGAATCGCTGAGAAGTTTTTCAACCTGTTCGTGGAGGCGAGCGCCTCTTTTTACGGGAAGGCAGCGGAGAAGCCGCGCTGCATGACGGGGAACCGTCGGGAGAAACGCCGTACGTATGACTCGCCCGTAGAATTTGTCTACAAAGACAATGTCGATGAAATAGTGAAGGGCCTTGTCATCAACATCAGCGATTCCGGGCTCTGCATCAATTCGTCAATTCCCCTCAAGAAAGGACAGGAGATCCTAATCAGGAGTTCTCTTCCGTCACGACACAAGGCTTTCATCGTTCAATGGACCAATGCCACCATAACAGGGTTTTCAGCGGGCTGAGCTTCCTGTTCATGTCATCAAAAGTATGTCACAAAGGTCTTTCCCTGCTAAGCCGATTGATATGCGCCGCCAACCTGCTCCCCCCCGCGCAATTGACGGCCAGCCTTGAGGATCAGAAACCGATGGTCTGGGGAGCCCTCGGGCAGGGGATTACATCACGGATGTTGCCCATGCCCGTGATGTACTGTACGAGCCGCTCGAAGCCAAGGCCAAACCCTGCATGGGGAGCCGACCCGAACCTTCGAAGGTCGAGATACCACTGCAGACTTTCGATCGGCACTCCTGTCTCCTCCATTCGGGCCTGAAGGACTCCCAGCCTCTCCTCGCGCTGGCTTCCGCCGATGATCTCGCCTATCTTCGGCACAAGGAGGTCCATTGCGGCAACGGTCCTCCCGTCTGCGTTCATCCTCATATAGAAGGCCTTTATCTCTTTCGGATAGTCCGTCACAATCACCGGACCATGAAAGACCCTGTCCGTAAGATAACGCTCGTGTTCGGACTGGAGGTCTGATCCCCAGGCTGCCGGGAATTCAAAATGCTCTCCTGAGCGCTTCAGCTCTTCTATCGCATCGGTGTATGAGGTATGGACAAAGGGAGTTTCTGCAAGCTTCCTGAGCTCCTCAACGGAGACCTTCTTGTACTGCTTCTCAAGGAATGCGAGCTCCTTCTCCCCCTTTTCGACAGCTCTTGCGCACAGGAAACGGAAAAAATCCTCTGCCAGCTGCATATCATCCCTGAGATCCGCAAAGGCCATCTCGGGTTCGATCATCCAGAACTCTGAGAGATGGCGCGAAGTATTCGAGTTCTCGGCCCTGAAGGTCGGACCAAAGGTATAGACATTCCCAAGGGACAGGGCCAGAAATTCTGCTTCAAGCTGCCCGCTCACCGTCAGAAAGGCTCGTTTGCCAAAAAAGTCTCTGCCGAAATCTATGTCACCGTCGCCCTTCCTGGGGAGACTTTCGAGATCAAGAGACGTAACCGAGAAGAGCTCGCCGGCGCCTTCACAATCGCTGGCTGTGATGATCGGGGTATGGACCCAGAAAAATCCTCGGCCCTGAAAAAAATCATGGACAGCAGAAGCGAGGATATTTCGCAGCCTGAAAATTGCACCAAAGGTGTTTGTCCGCGGTCTCAGATGACCTATCTCCCTCAGAAACTCAAGGGTATGCCCTTTCTTTTGCAGAGGGTATTGATCAGGATCTGCCTCGCCGATGACTTCGATCTCAGAAGCCTCCACTTCAATCTTCTGACCCTTTGCCGGCGACTCCTTCAGGATTCCCCGTGCCCTGATGGCTGCCCCGGTATTACAGCGGTGCAGCTCACGAAAAGCGGGAGTGTCACCAGGGATGACGAGTTGCAAAGTCTCCTGTGTCGAGCCGTCGTTCAGGGCGATGAAGGCAAAGTCCTTTGATTCTCGCCTCGTCCTCACCCACCCGCATACCGTAACCGGTTGCCCCGGCTCTGCCTCACGGAGAATATTCCTTATCAATGACCGTTCCATTACAACCTCCGGGATGCCCTCTCTGCTGAACTTTCAGGCCGACCGCCTGTCACGTTATTGCGCCCATTCAGGTCGAGCCCTGACCGGCCGTACAGCTGTAACAATGTTCCCCGACATTGATTGTTCTTCCGACAAGCCGGTGATAATCAAAGTCGGTGATGTGTTGGCCGCAGGAAGCATGAACGCCGAGGCCGAGCATCTGATTGAAATCGCAGTCATGAAGTGTCCCTTTCCATCCGACATTCACCACATGTCTGCACATCAGACCATCGAGGGTTTCGGGATTAAATGCTGTTACGAGCTTTTCCATATACCTTTCGAAATTGCCGCTCCTAACCAGATAGTCCCTGAATCTCCCGATGGGCACGTTTGAGAAGGTGTAGAGATTGTCAAAGGTTATGCCGAATCCTCTGAGCAACTCTCTCTTATAGTCATCTTCCAGCGTCTTCTGCTGAGGAGAGAGGAAGGCGCCCGAGGGGTTGTAGACGAGATGCAGTTTTTTCTCCGATCCCTGCACACCGTAACCGAGGCTGTTTAATATTTTGAGGGCCTCAATACACTTCCGGAAGGTCCCCTTCCCCCTCACCCTATCGACATCATTCTCCAGATAGAAGGGTAAGGAAGCGATGACCTCGACGTTATTCCTGCTGTAGAATTGGGGCAGTTGTTCCATTCCCTTCTCAAAAAAAATGGTCAGGTTCGTGCGAACCATGACGTGCCTGCCGATTCCCCTTGCCTCCTCGACAAGGGAAAGGAAATGTGGATTCATCTCCGGCGCGCCGCCGGTTATGTCAAGGGTCTCGATATCACTCTCTCCCAACACCCCGATCACTTCCTCAAGAGTCTCCCTTCTCATAACTTCCTTCCTCCCGGAACCGGCACTGACATGACAATGCTTACAGGTCATGTTGCAGAAATACCCCAGATTCACCTGAAGTATTTTGACATCAAGAGAGACAAGAGGACCGCCATGAATGTCCGATATTCTGTCTTTGAATTTCTTGTTCATAATTCGAGAGTATATCTCCTGTCCCCTCCAGAGTACCTCTTTTTTATTGTATCAATTATGCCCTGATCTCTGTCCTGCTGACAGGTGAAGATATCTGTCCCACCGCCCTGAGTTCGTCTCCTCGATACCATATTGTAACAAAGACTGAGTCGGACCTTGAAACAATGCCCGTTAGAGCGCCTGAACTAACCCCGCCGCTCAGCGGCCTAATGGTATACTAATTGAAATGGAACGAAAACGTGATACGGGTTCAAGGCAAGACGGGAAGGAGGCCGTCATATCCTCCTACCTGGATATCGTGGCCAGGGAGGCTGAGGAGTATGCATCGACCCATACATCACCCCTGTCGCCGCTCATCGAGGAGGTGGAATCCTGCACCCTGACAACGATGCCCTATCCAAACATGCTCACCGGAAGAGTCGCAGGCAGGTTCCTGCAGTTTGTTGCGCAGCTCTCCGGCGCGCAGCAGGTCGTCGAAATCGGCACCTTCACCGGTTACTCAGCCCTTGCCATGGCAGAGGTTCTGCCTGAAAACGGCCGAATCCTGACCATCGAGAATAATCCTGGTCATGCGAAGATCGCCCAGGGGTTCTTCGACCGAAGCCCCGTCGGCTTCAAGATCACCCTGCGCCTGGGAGATGCCCTCGAAACACTAAAGACGCTCCCTGCCGGAACGACGGACCTTGTCTTCATCGATGCCGACAAGCACAACTATAGCTCCTATTACCGGGAGGCGATGCGGATAGTACGGAGGGACGGATTGATCCTTGCCGACAATGCCCTGTGGTATGGAAGGGTCTTCGACCCGCAGGACGAGGAAGATCGTGCAATTGCAGATTTTAACGAATTGGTGAACGGGGACAGCCGAGCCGAGAAGCTCTTCCTTACGATCCGCGACGGGATTTATGTAATAAGGAAACGCTGAGAAACAACAGGATAGCTCTCTTTCATGCGCCTCCCTGATCCAAGACGGGAGACCGATGCCTTTTCCGCAGCATAATCATATGAAACGAAAATATAAAGAAGCCTTAACAAAGGCCCTTGACAAGCCCTCAGGAAATGTGATAAATATCTTCTATTAGCACTCTCCACAGGTGAGTGCTAATGCATTGATTCAGCAGTTTAAACAACAAATGCAAAGGAGGTGACGTCCCATGTTATGGTCAGATTTGGAAAGGTTCGGAAGAGTCCTTGACCCGTGGCATGAGCTGGAGGGAATGAGTCGCGCGCTGAGGCGGGCCGCACTCCCTTCGACTCTGGAGTTTCCTGCAACAAACGTATGGGTATCTGAGGACAGCGCAGTGGTCACAACCGAGGTGCCGGGGATAGACCCTGATGCCCTCGAAATCTCCGTCCTAAAGGATTCCCTTACGCTGCGCGGTTCACGGCCAGCAGTAGAGCTGAGAGAAGAGGAGTCCTATCATCGAAAGGAACGGTGGAGCGGCCAGTTCACCAAGACCCTTCAACTGCCGTTTCCTGTTGATCCCGGCAAGGTGGAAGCGAGGTTTGCAAAGGGGGTCTTACGCATTGCCCTCCCCCGCGCAGAAGCAGACAGGCCCAGAAAAATCCCGGTCAAATCTGAATAGTATCTCCAAGGAGGTGAATGAAGAATGACGGATACGGCAAGAGAGATGCAGAAGAAAGAGGCGGGCACTCCCGAAACAGGGGAACGGACAAGAGCAACCCGGATATATGCACCGCAGGTTGATATCATTGAACGGAAGAACGACATCATGGTAATCGCCGACATGCCCGGTGTTGACGAGACCTCCGTTGATATAACCCTTGAGAAGAATATCCTGACGATCTACGGAAGGGTCGACGTTGAGACTCCCCAAGATCACAGACTCTCTCTTTCAGAGTACGGAATCGGAGATTATCAGAGGGTCTTTACCCTGTCCGATGAGGTCGACAGGGACAAGATTCAGGCAACGGTAAAAAACGGGGTCTTAAGCCTTGTCATGCCCAAGGCAGAGTCGGCAAGAACAAGGAAAATACCGATCAAGGCGGAAGGCGTTGGAGGAGCCTTGAATCTCGGCTGAACGAAGAACCATTCCGATAAAAGGAGGTATTTGTCATGGCTATCAGGAACCTTGTACCCTTTGGAAAGAAAGGTGTTCCGGTGAGACGTGAGGAGGAGAGTCCCTTTGCCCTGCTGAGGCGTGAGATGGACACTCTCTTCGACAACTTTTTCCGCGGTTTTGATATGGAGCCTTTTGAGGGTCGCTTCGGCGCCTTCAGTCCAAGAGTCGACGTGACAGAGAAGGACAAGGAGATCAAAGTTTCCGCAGAGCTTCCTGGCATGGATGAAAAGGACATTAACGTATCGATCCATGACAATATGCTGACCATTGAAGGCGAGAAAAAAGAAGAAAAAGAAGACAAGGGAAAAGACTACTACAGGATAGAGCGCTCCTATGGCTCCTTCAGCAGGACTATCCCACTTCCTCTTGAAGTCGAAACTGATAAGGTCGAAGCCACGTTTAAAAAGGGTGTGCTCGTCGTAACGCTTCCAAAAACAGCCAAGGCTGTGGCAGAAACGAAGAAGATCGCCGTAACGACTGACTAAGTGAGTGCGTTGGCCGGCATGGGGGACGTTTCATGGAGATCTCTGTGCCGGCCCGCCTCATGATCCATTCAATGCACCTTTCAAAGAAGAAGTGAATTACTGCGCTAAGCCGTTCGAAGGAAGTTGTTCATCAAAGCCACAGTCTGCGGTATCGCTTCAAGATTGAGGGTGTGTCCAACGCCCGGAATCACCTCAAACCTGCTTCCGGGAATTAAGTCTGCTGCTTCCCTTCCCATGTGGACGGGGAACAACACATCCCTCTCACCATGAATGACCAATGTAGGCGCCTTAATCTTCTTGAGCTCTTCACGGTAATCCCCTCTCAGATGTATGGCTGCCATAAGTTTCTTGAGCGCCCATGGGTCGTTGTTCGCCTCAATGCGCGACCTCTTCAATGATTCCAGAGGAATGAGAGGGTTTTCGAAATAGCCTTCACCGAGGACGACGGGGAGCATGATATCGAGCATGAGGGGATAACCGCCGACATCAAGGGCCCTCTGCCAGGAAAACTCAAGGGCGTCATAATATGGAGTCTTTTGCGCGAAGGTGGAGAGGAGGACCAGTCTTTCGAGCATTCCGGGATAGTTTACGGCAAAGTGCTGCGCAACGAGGCTCCCGTATGATATGCCGATAAGGTTCACCCTCTCAGCCTTCAGAGACTCGAGCAGTCCCTTCACATCTGTGGCGTGCCGGTCAAAATCACGGACCTCCCCTTCTTTATCAGACCGGCCCTGGAAGATGAAGTCGAGGAGGATTATGCTGAATTCCCGTTCGAAGGCCGGGACCGTGAGCATCCATGCCAGCGTCGATTGGGCGAGGCCGTTCAGAAAGACGAGGGATCTCTTTGATCGGACATTCCCCTGTGTCTCGTAATAGAGGTTCAGATTGTCAGAAGTCCTAAAATACATGTAATGATATCTCTCCTATGCCGTAACGGATCGTATGCCTTCTGCTATGACGCTCATGAGCCGTTCCAGATTCTCGATGACGATGCTGAGGGGAGGCATGATCACGACAATATTTCCGAGGGGCCGTATGAAGATGCCCTTTGCCTTTGCATAATGGGCAACACGCCATCCCATCCTCTCTTCCCAGGGGTATGGCTCCTTTGTAGCCTTGTCCCTGACAAGCTCAATGCCTGCCATGAGCCCCCTGCTCCTCACGTTCCCGACATGGTCGAGAAAGGCTATATCCTTCAAGAAAGATTCCATCCTTTCGATCTTCGGTCTCAGCTGTCCGAGGGTGTCCTCGTTGTGAAAGATGTCCAGGCAGGCGAGTGCCGCCGCACATCCCAGGGGATTGCCGGTATAGGAATGGCCATGGAAGAAGGTCTTCAGATCCCTGAACTCGCCAAGAAAGGCGTTATAGATCTCGTCGGTGGCTACGGTTGCCGCGAGGGGCAGATACCCTCCTGTCAGCCCCTTTGACAGGCAAAGGATATCTGGGATGACTGCTTCGTGCTCGCAGGCGAACATCCTTCCCGTCCTTCCAAAACCTGTTGCCACCTCATCGGCTATCATGAGCACTCGGTACCGCGTAGATAACTCCCTCACCCCTCTAAGGTAGCCCGGTGGACTCACGATCATACCGCCTGCTGCCTGAACAAGGGGTTCGACAATGACGGCGGCGATCTCTTCCGAGTGCTTCTTCAGAATGTCCTCCATGGCGCCGAGACAGCGGAAGGTACAGTCTGGATGGCTTTCATCGAACGTGCATCGGTAGCAGTATGGTGACGGCGCCCTGTACGTCTGGAAGAGAAGTGGACCAAAGGCCTTGTGAAAGATGTCGATGCCCCCGACGCTCACTGCGCCGAGGGTGTCGCCGTGATAGGCATTCTCGAGGGAGAGGAAAGCGGTTCTGCCGGACATCCCCTTATGAAGCCAATATTGAAAGGCCATCTTGAGGGCCACCTCAACGGCAGTGGAACCATTATCAGAGTAAAAAACCTTGGATAAAGGAGGAGCGATGGAGGATGAATCGTTGTGGGGCGACGCTGCCGTGTGCAATAATCCTATAAGTCTCTCGGCCAAGGTGATCGCCGGTTCGTTGCTCAGCCCGAGCATGGTGCTGTGGGCGATCTTCGCGAGTTGCGTCCTGATCGCATCGTCAAGTTCCCTTTTCCGGTGGCCGTGCATATTGACCCATAATGAAGAGACCCCGTCAAGATACCAGTTCCCGTAAATGTCCTTGAGAAAGCAGTCTTTGCCTTCAGAGATGATGACGGGTCTCTCATCAAGCCAGTCCTTCATCTGTGTAAAGGGATGCCAGATGTACCGTTTATCGAGCCCTTCAAGGCTTCTGTTCTTGTCGATCATGTCCATGCTTCTTCGCCAGTTCCATGAACCCGAATATCTTAAGGTCTATGAAATCCCCCTTGCTCACAAACCGGGCCAGTTCCTCTTCCACCTGGTCAAGGGGGATTTTCAACACCTCGATATCTTCGGTTTCGTCCCTTCCCTCTATGCCTTTGAACTGAAGCCCCCTCGCAAGAAAGACGGTCAGGACCTCGCTCGATGAGCCGCTTGAGAGCGGACCTTCTGCAAGAAAAATGATCTCGGCGGCCTCGTATCCTGTCTCTTCCCGGAGTTCCCTCAACGCGGCATCCTCATGCCTCTCGCCTCTGTCATTCAGGCCCGCAGGGAATTCTACTACGTAATTCTTCACGGCAGGTCTGAATTGTCTGATCAGGAGCACCTCCCCCTGATCAGTGATCGGAACAATCGCGACAACACCGTCGCAATTGACTCTCTCGACAGTCTCCCAATTCCTCAGCGCCCCTTCAGAATCCCTGTAGGTCAGTTTGAGGCATCTGAGGTATCTTCCTTCCCAGACCGGCTCTCTGTGAACGATCGTATACTTGCCCATCGGTGCTTCTTCGCTTTGGTCCATACGCTGATTTGACTTAAATCATAGATAACTTCCGCTTTTTTTTCAATAATGGGTGTAGATTCAGCACAGCTGGAAATACAGAGGGGGTGTCTTTATGAGCAGGAAAACCGTAACCCATCAAAGGCCTATCTGTCCTTCTGGTGGTTGACCATATCGATGATATTCATCGTTCTCACGATAACCGGTGCGGGCATGGTCCAGACCTACATGGAAAGGCTCATGGGGCTTGATTATGTCGCCGTCAAGACGACCTGCAACCTCTGGTTCTGGATATTGAGGGCGATCTTCGGCTTCGGCTTCGGCTTCGGCTTCCTCATCGGAGTGGGATCTTTGTCGCGGACTACTTCACGCTGGGGAAGAAGCCGGTGCCTGCTGTGAGCGCAGCTCCTGAAAGAGCCTGAAGGGGCAAAGATTCTTCGAGACGGGGAGAGTGGTTGAAGACCGCTCTCCTTTTTATTTATCATACCGCCATGAGAGAATATGTCTTATGGTGCTCTCTCTTCCTGTTTCTGCCGTCACCGTGTTCCGCCACTGCGGACTATGCACGGCAGACCGGGATGGAGTGCAAGGAATGCCATGTCGACGCCGTAGGCGGAGGCGACCTCACGGCCGCAGGAAAGCGGTTCCTCGCTGATATGAAGGTCAGGGGTCTTTACAGACCTCTGTCGACTCCACAGAAAATCGTTCGGTTCATCATCGGGTACATTCATCTCCTCACCGCTATTGTCTGGTTCGGAACTATCTTCTATGTGCATATCCTTTTGAAGCCTGCCTATGCAGCAAAGGGACTGCCACGGGGCGAGCTCCTGCTCGGCTGGGTGTCGATCGTCATCCTCTCGATTACCGGAGTCCTTCTGACCATAGCGAGGATCCCCTCATGGAATGTGCTCTACACCACGCGCTTCGGCATCCTGCTCAGCGTCAAGATCTTTCTCTTCCTGATTATGGCTGCAACGGCATTTGTCGTGACCTTCTTCATTGGGCCGAAGCTCAGGAGAAAACTAATAACGCGGTGGCAAATTGATATCAGCAGAGGGAAGCAGGACCTGACGCCTGAGGAACTCCAGAGCTTTGACGGTAAGGAAGGCAGACCTGCCTTTGTTGCTTATAAAGGAAAGGTCTATGACCTTACCGGGTCCAGGTACTGGAAGGACGGCTCACACGCAAGGAAACATATTGCCGGTCGCGACCTCACCGATGCCCTCAGGACAGCCCCCCATGGAGAAGACAGGGTCCTCGCGATGGCTGAAGTCGGGAAACTCCTTGGAGCAGGGCAGAAGATCCCAAGACCTCTTCCGGAAAGGGTATTCTATATTCTCGCCTATATGAACCTTGTCTTTGTTTTTCTCATAACCTTCATCATAGCGCTCTGGAGATGGGGCTAGTATCGAAATACCGTAGGAGGTAATGCCGTGCAAAAGAAAATCATCCCGATCCTTTCCCTCGTTTTTTTCATGGTGCAGGCTCTCTCTTTCTTGTCAATGTCTTCAGCAGCTCAGGATCTTCATTCTCCCTCCGACCGTGAGGCGTCGTCACCTGCAGGCTCAAACCCTCTCGTCGACGAGATGGTCCTCCTGGACAGGGTCTTTCAGGAAGTGGTCTCTGCCGTTGCATTGGGAGGTGGTCAGAGAGTCCATAGGGCTTTGGAATCACTCCATGGGACTATGGAAAAGACTGCCGACGGTATCCGCTCAGGCTCGGTAAGGGTCCCCATAAAGGCAAACCGTGTCAAGGAGTTCATGAAGCTCGACACTAAGTTCCACAGGGACATCGAGGCCCTTGCCCGTGCTGCGGACAAAAACAATCAGCCGAAGATGCTCTCCCTGACCAAGAAACTTCTTGAGGGCTGCGTGACTTGTCACCGTACTTTCAGACAACAGTGAGAAGAGGGCCGATCTCTTTCGAAATGTTTCGTGCCTATAACCGGCAGGAAAGGCAGAAGCATGATTTAGATCATAGAAAGAAAAATGCTATACCGGTAGCATTACGACATAAGCGTTTAGGTCTTTCTCCCGTGCTGCCTGTCTCCCCCTCCATATAGACAGGCAGCACTCCCCCTTTCCCACCATCCCGAGAGCACGAGCAGGTATGATGTATCTCATAGCATGGATTCTCGTCTCCTGGTATAAATAGATACAAAGAGGATCATTCGCATGTTTCCCATCATGAAAGCAAAGGAGCGAAGATGAAGTTTTCCGACAGTCTTCTCAGGTATAGGCGGATAACCCAAATAGCCTTTGTCATGCTCATTTTTCTCGTGCCTGTCCTGGATATATTCCGCTATGATACGCACGCCGGGGAATTGATCGTCCTCGGTCAGGCATGGAGCCTCGGCCTGAAGCAGGGCTTCTATGCTGACCAGAGCGTTTCCGGAGCCACCCACGTGGCCGCGCATTTTCTCCTGAAGGCAGTACTCCCCTGGGTAGTCATACTCTCTGTCTTTCCCCTGCTCGACCCCGACGTGCCACGAACGAACAGGCTGCCTCAGGCAAGGCCTCACTCCCATCTCTTACAGAACGAACAGGATACTGTTACACTGGAGATACAGCGTAGCTAATTTCATTTCTCAACAGGAGGTGGTATGGAAGTATTGGATCTCAAGAAGTTGATAACATTTCATCCTGACAGGATTTCGAGGGAGATGCTCTCTGATAAGCCTGAGATGCGCATCGCCCTCATGTGTCTGAATCCCGGCCAGAAGCTCGACCCTCACAAGGCGCCGATGAGGCTCCTCATGTACTGTGTACAAGGCAGGGGCACCTTCATTGTCGGCGGCGAACGCAGGGAGGCCGACGAGAAGACCTGCATCCTCTGCGACCCGATGGTGCCCCATGGCTTCGAAGCGGATAAGGGAGAGAAGCTTGTCGTCATGGCAGTTGTGACGCCGGCTGATTAGTTTACCGTAATGTTAAAAACAATGGGCAGGTAGGCATGGACCGAAGCCTGTACATGCGATGAAATCCCGACAATGAGGTATCCGAGGTCTTCAACGAGAGTCACCACCCCCATTGAGCATTCAGCGGCAGTCGGCAACGTTGAAAGGCATCGCGATACAGGGCTTCTCAGCATACCTGCCTTCTACTTCCTGAAAACGTCCAGCTCTTCGGCATTGCGCGGAGCGATACGGAGGCAAGACTGATACCCTATATTGATTACAGCCTCTGCGTGGGCTGCGGAGCCTGCGCCGAGATCCATCCATCGTTCTTCATCATACGAGATGAAAAGGCGTGGTTGCTGAACCATGAGCAGTTCATACCCGAGGAACACGGAGACCTCGTCTTCAGCTGTCCCTTCCGTGCCATAACAATCGAATGACTGAGAAAAGGACCGCCATTGAATCATTGAATATCGGCCTGCCGAGAAAGGAGATCTTCCAGGACAGGGAGATCTTCACCGGGATCTGCAAACGTCCTGTATCCGGCCCCATAGGGCTCGGGAAGACGGGGTTTGAAGGTGACGGGGTCGGGGATCTGAAACATCATGGAGGGTTTGACAAGGCTGTTTGTGTCTACAGCATGGATCATTATCCCTTCTGGGAGAAGCTTCTCGGAATCAGATTGCCTGCTGCTGCCTTTGGCGAGAACCTCTCTCTTTCCAATCTCCTTGAAGAGGAAGTCTGCATCGGAGACATCTTCGACCTGGGAACGGCGATCATACAGGTGAGCCAGCCCCGGCAGCCCTGCAGTACTCTCGCGGCCCGGTATGGGAAGACCGATTTCATCAAGCTCGTCATAGATTCAGGCCGTACCGGATTTTATTGCAGGGTGCTTCAGGAGGGCATCGTAGAAAGGGAGAGTCCTTTTACCTTGAGAGAGCAGGACTCCCGTGGGATAACAATCGCCTTTGCCAACCATATTTACCATCATGACAGGACGAATTGTGAAGGGTTGAGAAGGGTCCTCGATGTGCCTGCCCTTTCCGAGTCATGGCGTCACTCTTTCCACGAATTAATCAAGAAGTGCGAGTAAGATGTTCGGCAGGCTTCAGGAATCTTCTGACGATCGCCATATTCCTTCTGTCATCGTCTTCGCTTTTTTTCGGCGTCTCAAGGACCAGGGGGGCCTCCATCAGTGCGGGATGGTTGATGAGCCTTTCAATCCCCCTCTTGCCGATCGTCCCCGCACCGATATGTTCATGCCTGTCAACTCCTGAATGAAAGGACCTCTTTGAGTCGTTCAGGTGAATGAGTCTTATGCTTTCCAGACCGAGGGCTTTCTCAGCCTCTGCCATCATCATGGCCAATCCTTTTTCGCTCGTCAACTCATAGCCTGCCTGAAAGGCATGACAGGTGTCTAAGGTCACGCCGCCGATCAACGGGCTGTCAGTCCCGTCGATGATCTCTGCAAGGTCCCTGATACGCGATGATATGTCTCCCCTCTCGCCCGCAGTATTTTCGAGGAGGAGTCTCGCTTCCCAGCTCTTCTCCCTCGATATTCTCTTGAGGGATTCAATAGCCCTTTTCCGTGCAGTCTCTTCGGCATCTCCCGATGCGCTGCCCGTGTGAAGCACGACATATTCCGCGCCGAGGAGATCTGCCAGGTCCATTTCCTTCATGAGGAGCGTTACCGATCTCTCAAGGGTATCGCTATTTGAAGCCGCAAGATTTATGAGGTAGGAGGTGTGAATGAAGACCGGGTTAATATCATAGACCCTTCGCAGTTCCCGGAAGAGTGAAACCGAACCCTGCGGTATGCTGCCCACAGACCATATCCTCGGGTTGTGGGAAAAGATCTGGGCGGTGTTGCAGCCGAGTTCCTTTGCCCTCTCCATCGAGAGATGAACACCTCCGGCAATGGATGTATGCACTCCGAGCCTTCTCTTCACTTCGCTCCTCACATCACAATGTAGAACAATCTTGAATAATATGCAATGAAATATTACAATCATAGCCATGAAGCTGCTGAAGAATTCACGGGAGACAGCCCTCTTCCTCTCTCTGCTCAGGGAGCGCACGTCGGGTGCCGGCAGGATTGAAGGGACTGTGAAGAAGGTCCTCTCGGAAGTCAGGACGAAGGGTGACAGGGCGGTTCTCAAATACACCGAGAAGTTCGACTTCCTGAAGATACGAAGCATAAGGATATCCTCTGCCGAGATAGCACGATACGCCGGCAAGGCCGACAGGAAGATACTCAAGTCCCTTGAGACCGCTGCGAAGAGGATTCGCGCCTTCCACGAGATGCAGAGAGAGGAATCGTGGTCCTTTTCTGAAGACGAAACGGTCCTCGGGCAGATCGTACGGCCCCTTGAGCGGATCGGCGTCTATGTGCCCGGCGGCAAGGCGTCCTATCCTTCCACGGTCCTTATGAATGTAATACCTGCCCAGGTGGCAGGGGTTGATGAGATCGCACTCTGCGTTCCGACGCCGAAAAACGAGATAAATCCCTCTGTCATGGCAGCAATCATGATGCTCGGGGTCACGGAGGTCTACAGGATCGGCGGGGCCCAGGCAATCGGCGCGATGGCCTATGGCACCAGGACGATGAGGAGGGTTGATAAGATCGTCGGCCCCGGCAATATCTATGTTGCCACGGCAAAAAGACTGGTCTTTGGAGAAGTGGACATCGACATGATAGCCGGTCCCAGTGAAGTGCTTGTCATCGCAGACGAGACGGCAGATCCCGTCTTCACGGCTGCCGATCTGCTGAGCCAGGCAGAGCACGACGAACGGGCAGCGGCCATCCTTGTTACGGACTCGCTCCCTTTTGCAAAGGCAGTGAAGGAAGAGATAGAGCATCAGCTCTCCGGGTTGGAAAGAAAGGGGATAGCAGAGAGCTCTCTTGAGAGCTACGGAGCGATCATCGTGGCCAAAGATCTTAAGCACGCTGCAGGACTTGCCAATGAGGTTGCACCTGAACACCTCGAGGTCATGACGAGAAATCCCTTTGATCTCCTGCCGATGATCAGGAATGCCGGCGCCATATTCCTGGGACCCTGGACACCTGAGCCGCTGGGAGATTATGTGGCAGGCCCCAATCATACCCTTCCCACAGGAGGGACAGCCCGCTTCTTCTCCCCTTTGGGAGTCTATGATTTTGTGAAGCGCTCAAGCCTCCTGAGCTTCTCAAAGGCAGGGTTCATGAAACTGGCAAAGACCGTGGAGACCCTGTCGGAGAGTGAGGGATTAAGCGCCCACGGCAATACGATAAAGGTGAGGCTTGACAGGCGTTAGGCAAATGTCCGTCGAAAGCGAGATCTATGAGAGAACTTGATATAGCGAAACTGGTGAGACCCTCTGTTCTTCGTCTCCGGGCCTATGAGGCAAAGGAGATTCCCTGCACGGTGAAGCTCGATGCCAATGAGAGCCCCTATGCCTTAGGGAGAGATCTTTTCAGGGGCCTCAGGGGACTTGAGACGAACCGTTATCCGGACCCTGAGGCAAGGAAACTCAAGAAAATCATCGGCAAGCGGTTTGGGGTATCGCCTGAGCGTATTCTCCAGGGAAACGGCTCTGATGAGCTCATCTATTATCTTGTCTCGACCTTTGGCGGGCCTGTCCTTTATCCCTTTCCAACATTCTCGATGTACGGCATCACCTCTCAGGCCCTTGGAGAGAAGGCGATAGCCGTTCCTCTTGACCGTGAATTTGATATTGATTTGGAGAAGACGGGTAAGGCCATAAAGAAGGAGAGGCCGAAGATCATCTTCTTAAGCTCTCCGAACAACCCCACGGGAAACTGCTTTTCCTCGGAAAAGATCCTGAAGATCATCGGGATGTCAAAGGGGATTGTCGCTGTTGACGAGGCATACCAGCCCTTTTCGAGCGAAAGGGGTTTTCTGCCGCTCCTGAAGGACTACAAGAACCTCGTCATTCTGAGAACGCTGAGCAAGATAGGCCTTGCAGCCCTCCGTCTCGGCTTTCTTATCGCCGACCCTGGGATAATCAAAGAGGTCAACAAGGTGAGACTGCCCTTTAATGTTAACTCACTCTCTCAGGCAATAGCGGTCGAAGCCTTGAAAGACAGGGCCGAATTCAGTGCCACCATAAAGACGATCGTCTCCGAGAGGGAGCGTCTTTTGAAGGAGATGGAAAGAAGGGACGGCATCGAACCCTTTCGCTCTGAGGCAAATTTCATCCTCTTCAGGGTCAGGGACCCTGGCCGGGTTTATGAAAGACTGTTGAAAGGAGGTGTTCTCGTGAAGAATCTGAATGAAATGGTACGGGGATGTCTCAGGGTGACGGTTGGGACGCCTGAAGAAAATACGATCTTCCTGAAAAGGATGAAGGAGGCTCTGCATGAGAAAGGCGACAGTTGAGAGAAAGACCAAAGAGACCGATATAACGATCAGTCTCAATCTGGACGGAAGGGGCGGGTACAGCATAAATACCTCCATCCCCTTCCTTGACCACATGCTCAGTCTCCTCTCCTTTCATAGCCAGATAGACCTCGAGATCAAGGCGAAGGGCGATATCGAAATCGACTACCACCATCTCATGGAAGATCTTGGTATCGTCTTTGGAGAGGCGATCAAAAAGGCGGTCGGTGATAAGGGGGGCATCCAGCGTTACGGCAATGCGACAGTCCCCATGGATGAGAGTCTCGCCCAAGTCGTGATCGACCTCAGCGGAAGGCCCTATCTCGTCTATAAAGTGAAACAGCCGAGAGGCTCTTTGAGAGGCTTAGAGGTCTCGCTTTTTGAGGATTTCTTCAGGTCCGTCACAAACCACGGGATGATGAACCTCCACATCCTTGTCACCTATGGAAGGGACCTCCACCATATCTTCGAGGCTATCTTCAAGGCCTTTGGGAGGGCGTTGAGAGAGGCCGTCGCGATAGACCCTGCGATGAAGGGACTGCCGAGTACGAAGGGGAGATTATAAGACTATAATAAGTACTGGCATGCACAATCTTTCGCCCCGGAAACGGTCCCCGGCATGACGATGGATGAGTTGTGTGGTTAAGACCTTACCGAACAGACGCCGTATACTTCCGATGAGTTCGATTCGAAACGAGGACTATTCAGGAATGGCTATCTGAGAACATATCCTTCCTGTAATTGACAGCTGCCGGCCAGGCATGAGGAGTGTCACTTGCGAGCGGAAATCGTTGCCTGACAAACCTCTGTGAACGAGGTGCGCGGTGCAGTCGGGTCTCACGCTCCGGTTCAGGCTTTTTGAAACAGATGCATCATGAGAGACAGGTCGCCAGACACCTTGTATCTCTGCTCCTTGAGCATTTGCCGGCCATCGGCCTTGCCTGTCAAAATGTCCATCCAGACTTCGAAAGGAGTCTCGACGGTGAGGTCAGGACTGGCCGAGGTTCCGCTTTGAGCACCGACCTTCCCCGTCTCGATGGTGAAATAGCATGCATCCTCCACTTCACCAAGAAACCTGAACTGTAGGACCACCTTCTTTTCGCCAAAAGCCTTAGCATTGAGCCCGAGAGGGAAAAGTAGCAAAAAACTCTCTATAGAGTCCGGGCGTGGAACCATCTTCTTCTCTGCGAATTCCTTTACGGTCACTCCTTCTGCGATGCAGGTCTTCCACATGACGTTGGCCATTCCCGCGAAGAACTGCGGTTCCATAAGGGGTTGGGTGATCCTCGCCATTGTCCCGGTGGAAATCTGCATAGACCGGACCAGTTCTCGCCCTGCCTGCGCGGTGGCGTCCAGTACGTCGTCCACTTTCTCTTTGAGAAACGGACTCATCATAATTTCGGCTCCGGGTCGGTAGATTTCGCCCACAAGCTTTCGGCCGGGAGAATCGAAGACGTACCTCATGTGCGCTGACAGAGCATTGAAGTGGCCCTCGTCAGGCATCCCGGAGACGGAGAGTACGACTACTGGCGGGTACTTGCCACGCACCGGATGAAACATCCGGCCTTCGTGAATCTCAAAGAACGGTTTAATCGCAGGAAGAATACGTTCGATAAATGCCTTGAGAGTTGCGTTTATAGTGTAGTTATACAGGGGCGTTGCATAGACGACGAGGTCCGATTCCAGCCACTTTGGGAGCAGATCTTTGGTCATGTCGTCCTTGTGGATGCATGTTCCAGGAGTCTTTGTCCAGCACGTGAAGCAACCTATGCAATTCCTGATAGTTTTCTCACGCAAGGTCACTACCTCGACCTCAGCGCCGGCTTCACGCATGCCTCCGACAAGGTGATTCATCATCAGTTCAGTCTTACTCTGGCCGCCGCCCCGTGGGCTGGAATTAAGTGCCAATACCTTCATGGTACACCTCCTGGTCTTGCTCAACTGCCGCATTCTTTCCGAGCGAAGCAGATTTTAGATGGTAAAAAAAAGTTGTTGAAAATATTCCCAGAAATACCAAGTGACGCATTGTGAACTCATTGAAAAAAAAAGATGATGAATCTTCCTGAGTTCTTATATGTATGATATCATGAAGTCAGAAAAAGCCCACCGGGTCCGCTAATTGTTGGCTTGGAAGGAGAGCAGACATGGACGCTAAATTACTTTATCGTAGCCAGAGTGCGTACTTCATGAAGGGACATACGCGGCCCGCTGAATTCCGGATTCGGCAGTGCGAGACGTTGAAACAGGCGGTTCTGGAGTACGAGCCCCAGATTCTCGCTGCCGTCGCCAAGGACATGGGAAGACCCGAAACCGAGGCCTATACCAGCGAAGTGATGATGATCATCAAGGAGGTGGACCACGCGGTGAGGCACATTCGCTCGTGGATGAAACCTAGACGCGTGAGAACGAGTTTGATGAACCGGCCGGGCAAGAGCTACATTCTGCCTGAACCCTATGGCAGTGCTCTCATAATCGGGCCATGGAACTATCCATTCCAGTTATTGCTCTGTCCGTTAGTCGGCGCCATCGCGGCAGGCAATACCGCCGTGCTGAAGATATCAGAGATCGCAGAGCATTCCGCCAAGGTGATTTCGGAAATGGTGAACAGATACTTCGAGCCGGAATACATCGCGGCTGTGCAGGACGGTCCAGAGGAAACCCAACAGCTTCTTGATCAGGAGTTTGACTACATCTTTTTCACGGGAAGCGCGGCAGTAGGCAAGATCATCATGGGAAAGGCAGCAACCCGTCTGACTCCCGTCACACTGGAGTTAGGGGGTAAGAATCCATGTATCGTGACGCCGGAGACAAGACTCGAAACGGCGGCCAGACGTATCTGTTGGGGCAAGTTTTTCAACGCGGGGCAGACCTGTATTGCCCCAGACTACATTCTGGTGCAGGAATCCATAAGAGATTCGCTGCTCACCTCGCTCAAGGACACGCTCACGCAGTTTTACGGCGGCAATATCAGGGAATCGGCTGACTATGGAAGAATCATCAACCAACGGCACTTCCAAAGACTGCTGCACCTGATGGAGGATCAAGAGGTCTCCTTTGGCGGTGAGACCCACGAATCGGAACTCTTCATTGCACCCACCTTGTTACAGGATGTGTCCCCTGAAAGTCCTGTCATGCAGGAAGAGATCTTCGGTCCTCTCCTGCCTGTGCTGACATACAGATCATTGGATGAAGCGATCCGTTTCGTCCGTTCCTTACCGAAGCCTCTAGCACTTTATGTATTCTCTGATGACAGAGCGACCCAGAAGCGGATTCTTCAGGAAACATCCTCCGGGAGTGTCAACATTAATGAGACGTTTTCTCAAATCACTTCCACAACGTTACCGTTTGGCGGCGTAGGGGAGAGCGGCATGGGTTACTACCACGGCCAGGAAAGCTTCAGGACCTTTACCCACAATAAGAGTGTGTTGCATCGTGCCATCCGGTTTGACAACCGCTCGAAGTATGCCCCGTATCGCACACCACTCAAGTATCTCAAGCGGGTGATGCGCCTGATCGGCTAGGAAACGGGCATATGCATAGTTCTCTCAAAAATCTTCACTGTTGCAATAACTTGAATCACGTTGGTTAGTCGGTGTTAACGACAGCGGATGACTTGAGAAAGCAACGTTGCTTTCCTGAAGAAACTATCAGACAGGATTTTACCGTCCACTTTCCGTCGGGTCAAGTGTGAGCAACCATAAATGTTATGCCTGAGGTGAGAAACCAAATCTTGCGTGAAGAAATCCTGAAAGTCTGACCGTACAGACCAATAAGGTCGACTTCTCCTCGATACGCAGAGCCGTTTCCGCGGCATGACGAAGTTCGCTCTCTATAGGTGGCTTACCGATAAAAGCAACCGCGGGCACGACAGGACTTCTCACTAGGCCTGGCTTTCCGAACACGATAATTTTGTGCTCCTGGAGGATATTCCGTATTATAAAATTCCATGATCAGTGCGAATCGAGTATGGTAAACTGAAATTACAACGAACCAATCGATGTGAGGATGAGCTATGCGTTTTCGTGTGATGTTATCTCTTATCTTCGTTCTGTCGTTAATCAATGGTGAGCATCTTTTCGCTGATGAGGCCGTTCCCTTTGCTGAGCGGAACGGCGTCAAGTACGTCACCGCGTATATCAATGGAGTGCCTATGGAACTTGTCTTTGACACAGGATCCAACAAAGTTGTCCTTAACAGCAGCGGATTCGAGCGCATCGGCGGCACGGGACTCGACGATACCAAGAGGCTCCAGATACACACTGCTGGCGGAGTCACCGAAGGGTACGTGATAAAGATCAATTCAATCAGGGTCGGAAACATCGAAAGAAACGATTATGAAGTCGCATACGTTCCTGCATCCACGGCAAACCTTTTGGGCGCCTCTTTCTTCAACAGTTACAGTTATTTTGTTGATGAAGACTATAAAGTAATACGGATCGTTCCTAAAGGCAGTTATTTTCTCGACAGCCCTGAAAAACCTGTGGTTGATCGGCAGAAAACCGGGTCCGGACGTATCGAGGTAGAGATTGACGGTGAGAAGTTTATGTATGAGGGCGGTAAACTGATACGTCAAGGGCCTTAACGGGAGGATAATGGACAACTTGAATATACCTGACCTGCTGAGAACGATCGAGGCCGGAAACAGCTTGTTCTATGTCGTTACCGATAGCGAGCAGAGCACCGAACGAATTGTAGCCGAGGCCGCAGCCATGACAGGGGCCGGGAGTCCCTATGTCTGG
>DASRZP010000046.1 GCA_035686305.1 Thermodesulfovibrionales bacterium
TCCGAAAAGGAGGTGAGGAGGGCCTTTGAGGATATCTTCTCAAAGGCAAAGGGCAGGATAATCATCGCAACCTTTGCGTCGAATATCCACAGGATACAGCAGGCGGTCGACGTGGCGGGCATGTTCGGAAGGAAGGTGATCCTCTGCGGCAGAAGCATGATCTCGAATGCTCAGATAGCCCTTGACCTCGGTTATCTCAGGATACCCCGCGATACCTGGCTGCGGCTCGAGGACCTGAAAAACCTCAGGGACGAGGAGACGGTGATCATCACTACCGGCAGTCAGGGTGAGCCGATGAGCGTGCTTTCGAGGATCGCAACAGGCGAGCACAAGACGATCCAGGTGGCTGAGGGAGATACGGTCATCCTCTCCGCCAAGATCATTCCCGGGAATGAGCGCTCCATCGGAAGGATCATCAACCATCTCTTCAGGCGTGGTGCGACGGTCATCTATGAGAAGGTCTCGGAGATCCACGTTTCGGGCCACGCATCAAAGGAGGAATTGAAGCTCATGCTGAACATGGTCAGGCCGAAGTACTTTATGCCGATCCATGGGGAGTTCAGGCACCTCTCCTACCATGCCCTGCTCGGAGAAAAGGTCGGGATACCGAAGGAGAATATTTTTATCCTCGAAAATGGTGAGGTCCTCGAAATATCAGAAAGCGGCGCGAGAAGAAACGGTAAAGTCAATGCGGGGAGGGTCTTTATCGACGGCAAGGGAATGGGCGATGTGGAGGATATGGTCCTCCGCGACAGGCGCAGGCTTGCTCACGACGGCATTGTCCTCATCCTCGTAACGGTCGAGAAACATACCGGGACGATTGCCTCGGGGCCTGAGATCATATCGAGGGGATTTATCTTCGAAGACGCCTCTCCTGAGGTGATGAACGACGTGAGGGAGCTTGTGTCAAATACGCTGAAGGACCTCGACAAGGAGATCATCACCGATACATCATTGCTCCAGGCAAAGCTGAGGAGCGTCCTCAAGAAATACCTCAGGAACACCATGGAACGGAGGCCCATGATCATGCCGATCATCGTCGAGGTTTGATGCTTGGTGAAGGGAGAGGACCGTGGAACAGGATGAAGGCATAGATACCGGAAAGCACGACGGAAAGGAAAGGAAGAGGTTTTTTGACAGGTATGGACCACCCATTGTTCTGGCCGGCATCGTCATATACCTTGCCCTCTTGATAACAGGGGTTATTGCGGAGATCTTCAAGATACAATCCATCCTGGACTGGTGGATATGGCGTCCGCCGGGGAAGTAGACCGGCATCCCCCCATATTACAGCCCACAAGATAATGGCACCCTACTTCTTATCAATGCTGTATTTGCCCGGCTCGAGTGAAGAAGGAAGACTTTTTGCGCATTGTAAATGAGAACATGGTCTAAATTCAATCTGTTATAATCAAGGCGTTAATCTTTTATGATACGCGCATGGTCCTGCTAATACATGGATGAACGGCTGAAAAGGATAAGGCAGGAGGTCGCCGGGGTCGTCGCCCTCCTCTGCAGCGTCTATATTCTCCTGAGCCTCGTCACCTACTCGAAGTGGGATCCTTCCTCCTTTGTCTTTTCGACCCTTCCTGCGAAAAATTACGGGGGCGTCGTCGGTTCATATATCTCCGACCTCCTGATATCGGCCATGGGTCTCGTCGCCTTTGCAATCCCCGCTGTCCTCGCTGTCTATGGCATGAAGAGATTGCTCGGAAGGGAAGGCCATTGGATTTACGTCTTCGGCACGTTCCTCTTTCTGCTCTCTTCTTCGCTCTTTTCAGCCTTGGTCGCCTTTACCTTCGGCTTCGCTTCACCGAATGATGCGGGCGGCGTGGTCGGCCAGATGCTCTCGGACCTGCTGAAAGGCCTCCTGTCTCTCCCGGGTGCATACATATTTTCTTTGGCACTCTGGCTTTCTTCTCTCATAATCCTCAGTCCTGTCTCGCTGGTATCGGTCATCATGAACATGAAGAGGCCCGGAATCCCTGAGGATGCCGGAACATCAGCTAAGGCCGAAGAGCTTGTCATTGTTTCTTCAGAGAGTGAAACAGTGAGCGATGAGCCGATTATCCACGGAGAGCCTCTTGCTTTCGAAGAGGTCGAACTTTCCCGTCCTCCTCAGGAGAAGCCTTCGAAAGAAGCCCCTTCCCTCCCCGACTCAGGCACCAGGGCGCTGAAGGAGGGGGAATACGCTCTGCCACCTCTTGAACTGCTCAAAGCGGCTGATTCGATATCGTCGAGGCCTTCGAAGGAAGACATGCTTTCGAGTTCGTCGCTCCTTGAACGGAAACTCAAGGACTTCGATGTTGAAGGTAAGGTGACCCAGGTCCATCCGGGGCCCGTTGTCACCATGTATGAATTTGAACCGGCGCCCGGTGTGAAGATCAACAGGATTGTTTCCCTTTCCGACGACCTTGCCCTCTCTCTCAAGGCCCAGAGCGTGAGGGTATCGACCATTCCGGGCAAGGCAGCCATCGGTATAGAGGTTCCGAACAGAAACCGGGAAACGGTCTCGATCCGTGAGATCATATCTTCGGAAAACTACAAGAAGAGTCATACGAAGCTCACCCTTGCCCTCGGTAAGGACATCTTCGGCAACCCGATTGTTGCAGACCTTTCGAAGATGCCCCACCTCCTCGTAGCAGGAGCTACCGGTTCCGGGAAGAGCGTCTCGATAAACTCGATGGTGGTGAGTATCCTCTACAAGGCGACGCCAAGGGAAGTGAAGATGCTCATGATAGACCCCAAGCTCCTTGAACTCTCATATTACGAGAATATACCTCACCTCATCTCTCCGGTGATAACGGGCGCAAAAGAGGCTGCCGAGGCATTGAGGAAGATGGTCTTTGAGATGGAGCGGCGATACCGGCTCCTCGCAGAAAAGGGTGTGAGGAATATCGAGGGATTCAACAGGGTCGTGCCCGACGGTGAGCAGCTCCCGTATATCGTGATATTCATTGATGAGCTTGCAGACCTCATGTTTGCGTCGGGTAACGAAGTTGAGGATGCTATTGCGAGACTTGCCCAGATGGCGAGGGCCTCCGGCATTCATCTCATCCTCGCGACTCAGAGGCCTTCCGTCGATGTCATAACGGGCGTCATAAAGGCAAACTTTCCTGCGAGGATAGCCTTTCAGGTTACATCGCGGATCGATTCGAGGACCATCATCGACTGCCAGGGGGCCGAACAGCTCCTCGGAAAGGGGGATATGCTCCTTATGCTGCCCGGCTTGAGGATCATCCGCGTCCATGGGGCGCTTGTAACGGAGGAGGAGATAAAGGGGATTACCGATTTTATAACTCCCCAGGGGATCCCTGACTACTCGATCTTCGAGAGCATACGGATCGAGGAGGCAGGACAGGAGAACGACGGTGCGGAAAAGGATGATATGTACGACAAGGTCCTGGAATTTGCCGAGTCCGTCGGCGAGGTCTCGATATCATCGATACAGAGGAGATTCAAGATCGGCTACAACAGGGCCGCTAGGATCATGGAACTCATGGAAGACGACGGTCTTGTTGGTCCGCCGCGGGGAGCCGGAAAGCCGAGGGATTACCTTGGAAGAAAGAGATAGGGACCGATATCCTGCCGCCTGCATTCTTGTTCTTGCAGGGCCGTCATAACCCAGCCCTTTTCGGGGACCTTCAAGGATGTCATCACGAAAGGGAGCATTGAATCATGTCCGTGAGCATATAACCCGGGACGGTCCGGAATGGCCTGACGATGAAGAAGCCCATTACCGGTATAGCTGAGGCCCGATGGACCTAGATGAACTTCGGGAACTCTTGCGGAAGGGGTACAACGGCAGGCAACTGACATCCCTCTTGACGGACAGGACCGATTCCCTGCTGAGTGAGATCTTTTCGTCAATCGACTCTTCGTCAGGCCTCTGTCTTATGGCTGTCGGCGGGTACGGCAGGGGAGAACTGTCGCCCCATTCCGATATCGACATCATGCTCTTTGCCAGGGACAGGTCTTCCTCGGAAAGGGCGTCTGAGGTCCTCTATAAACTCTGGGACACGAAACTGACGATCGGCCATTCCTTCAGGACTGCCGCGGACTGCATCAGCGAGGCGAGAAAGGATGTAAGGACGAGGACCTCCCTCCTCGAGCACCGGTACATTGCGGGAGATGAGGGCCTTTACCGGTACTTCCTCCATGCCGTTTATCCGGAGATAGCCTTCAGGGAGCCGAGGAGATTCATAGTCGAGAAGCTGAGGGAGGTCGAGCAGCGGCACAGGAAGATCAGCGACTCGGTCTTTATGCTCGAGCCTCATGTAAAGGAAGGGAGGGGCTGCCTGAGGGACATCCATACGATGATATGGCTGGCGGGCGTTAAACTGAGAATGCGGTCTTTTGACGACCTCGCAGCTGTCCTCACGAAAGAAGATTTCCGAAAACTGAACAGGGCCTACAGTTTCATCCTGAAGGTGAGGTTCTGCCTCCACCTCCTCGGCGGGCGGAGAAATGATGTCCTCTCATTCGAATTCCACGATGCCATTGCAGAGATGCTGCAATTCAGAGCATCGAAGGGTTTTCTTTCATCGGAGCGGTTCATGAGGTATTTCTATCTCAAGACATCGATCATCAATGACGTGACGTCACGGACCCTTGATATGTTCAGCTCCCCACCAAGAGATCCTGAAGGGGGTAGGGAGAGCAGGATAGCGCATTTCTTCTATGCAAAGAAGGCGATAACGGACCATTTTTCGCTCTCGAGGAACTGCATCGTTGCAAATAACGGTGACCTGAGAGCACGGCCCGAAAGAATCATCGAGGCATTCTACTGCATGTCGAATACAGGGAAGCGATTCAGTCCGAGGCTGAAGGCCGAGATCAGGAAGAGCCGTCTTCACATCAACAGGGCCTCCAGGAGATCACATCATGCTGTCGAGCTCTTTATGAAGATCGTCAGGGGTGACAGGGCTTATGAGACCTTGAGAGAGATGCACAACAGCGGCGTCCTCGGCAGGTTTGTCCCTGAGTTCGGAGGCCTCAGCTTTCTTGTCGTCTATGAACCCTATCACCGGTACACGGTAGACGAGCATACGCTCCATGCCATCAGGAAGTTGGAGGAACTGAGAAACACGAAATACCGGAACCTCGAACATCTCTCGGCAGTATTGAAAAAAGTCCGGTTGAAGGAGGTCCTCATTCTCGCCCTCCTCCTCCATGACATCGGGAAGAAGGGGATCGCACGGAGCTTTCGTTACGGCGCCGGGGGCGGGCATCATGACGAGGCCGGATACCGGGAGCTCAAGATTGTTATTGAAAGGTTCAATCTTTCTCTTGACATGAGATCGATGATCGAGTTCCTCGTGAAGAACCACCTCCTTATGTCAACGGTCGCATTCAAGACGGAGCTCGATGATCCTGAGGTCATTGCGAGGTTTGCCGATGAAGTAGGAGACAGGGAAAACCTCGATGCCCTCTATCTTCTGACGTACGCAGACATGGCTTCGGTGAGTCCTGATTTCTGGTCGGAATGGAAGGCCTATCTGCTCAAGGAGCTCTACGAGACCACTTCGCGGTATCTCGAAGGGTCCGGGGACCGTTCCTCAGAGCGTCTGAGGAGATTGTCCGATATGGTCCACCTCTCGGAGGAGGAGATCGAAGGCATCAGACGCTTTCTCTCGTTCATGCCCGAACGCTACGCCATCTCTACGATCCCCGAAAGGGTATGCGAGGATTACCGGCTCCATTCCGGTGTCCTCAAGAAAGGTTTCGGCATGGGACTGCGTGAAGAAGGGGGCGGCACCGCCGAGATATGCGTGGGGGCATGGGACAGGCCCGGCATCTTTTCGCGGATCGTGGGCGTCCTTTCCTCGCTGAGGATGAATATCTACCGATCGAGAATATACACCGGCAAGGACGGAGTCATCCTTGATAAAATCCAGATCTCGAACTGGAAGGAACTTTTTTGGGAAGGGATGTTCGAGACATTGGAGGAGAGAATGAGGAAAGCCATCTGCGCCGATGAGGGCGGGGAAGATGATGAGAGGGTCCTTCACTATATCCGGGAATCACAGGCTTACACGGGCATGCCGTCGGAAGCCTTCGGCAGGTTCGGAGCCTTTATCGAGCTTGACAATGAAAGCTCAGCTGAATCGAGTATTCTCGAATTTTTTGCCCAGGACAGAATCGGACTCCTTTATGACGTTACGAGTCTGATGCATAGGAAGGATATTGATATAATATCAGCGAGGATCAATACGGAATCAGGGATCGCCCACGACATCTTCTCGATTCAGCAGAAGGGAAAAAAGGTAGAAGGTAGAATGGTTCACGAGTTGTTGCTGTCATTATGGGAAAGATTACAATAGGGTCTGTTAAGGCGATGATCAAGAAACCGGGGAAAAAGGTTCTCTTTTGCCTGTCCCTTGCTCTTGCCGTTCTGGCCCTTGTCCTCGTCACAAGGGGACCCTACATCTCAAATCAGCTCAAGAAACTTGTCCTCCCAGAACTCTCCTCTGCAACAGGCAGGCAGGTGATGGCACGGAAGATCTCCATCAGCCTCTTCCCCCTTTACATCGATGCCCGGGGACTGAAGGTCTCCGAACACGGAAAGGAGATCCTCCAGGTCCCGAGGATCAAGGGTTATGTGGCATTACAGGGACTCCTCAGGAAAGAACTTGTCCTCAAGCGGCTGGTCATCATGGAGCCCTCTGTCAGGACGGATGAATCCCAGGTAAGGGACATCATCAGGAGCATAAAGAAGTATCTCGAGGCCGAGAAAAAAGCCCCGTTGAAGGTGGTCGTAAAGGCGATCGTGCTGAATAAGGGGACCTTCGTCTTCAGATACGGTGAGAACTCTTTTTCCGGAAACGGGTTTCGTGGAGAGGCTGTTATCAATCCTGCCGGGGAGCCGGATTCGGCCCGGCCATCGATCCCCAAGCTGAACTTCGCGCTTGAGGACCTTTCCTCGAATATCAAGGGCTGGCCTGAGATCAAGAGTGAAGTCAGGGGGTCTCTCGCCGTGAAGGATGATGGAACTGTCGATATTAAGGGAATCCAGGTTGGTGTTTACGGTTCGCTGATGAATGCAAGTGGCACATACGGAAAGGCGGAGGGGAACTTCCAGGTCCGGCTGGGCCTCTTCATGGATTCCCTGAAAAGGCTCTTTGGGCTGAAGCGGCGTGGCGAAGGCCAGGTTTCTGCAAAGGGCTCGATCCGTCTCCGTCCCGACGATTTTGCCCGCTCAGCCGTCGACATGGAGATCAAGGGAGACCTCTACCTCCAGACACTCATGGAGTTGCTTAAGGTGAAGGAGAGGGTTGAAGGAGCGTTGACTTTTAGCGGCAGTCTCAAAGGCTCTCCTGATCAGCTCATTGGCATGGGAAAGACGCGTCTGAAGAGGGGGAACCTCTTTGATGTCGATCTCGACGAACTGACCTGCACCATTACCTACGGGGACGGGAAGCTGAATTTCACCGACGGAAAAGGATCTCTCTATGGAGGGAATGCCGACGCCGAGGCGATTCTCTCAGTCCGCGGACCTGCATATTATTCTCTCCATGTGACGTTCTCCGACGTCCAGAGCCCCTCTGCATTCAAGCTTATTCGATGGGATCCGGGGATCCCCCGTGGGAAGGTAAAGGGTGAATTAAGCGCTTCAGGAGAAACATTCAACCCCTCAGGTTGGTTTGATTATGAGAGCGCTATGGAGGGAAAGGATTTCCTCGGAAGGGTGAAAAAGGTGAGGGGTTCCTTCAGGTTGAACAATGATCTCCTTACCCTCACCGATACTGAAGTGAATACCCCGAAGACCTCTATCAAGGGCAATGGCGATGTCGACCTCAGATCTTCTCTCCTGTCGCTCAGGACGGAGATGAAGACCGCTGATATTACTGATTTGACCCTGCCCTATCTTGAGGACTTCAGAGGCTCGGGGACTGTGTCAGGAACGGTGACGGGGAAGTTCGATAACCCCGTGATCAGCGCCAAGGCCCGCTTTCAGAACACTTCGTTCATCGGTTATTTTCTCGGGGCTGCGGAGGGCGAAGTCGAATACCGGAAGGACCTCCTGGACGTTAAGGATCTCGTTGCCGTAGACACCGGAGGCTCTGCAGGGCCTGTAACGACGGTGCTGAAGGGCTCTGTCGGATTCCCCGAGGCGAAGGAGATCTTCGACTTTAAGGGACCGAAATACGCCCTCAAGGTCTCGGTAAGAAACGGTGATGTGGAGAGGATAACGCGCTTTGTCTACAAAAGGAAGCTTGAGCCCTATCCATCGGGAAGAGCTGACGTAGATTTCAGCATAACCGGAAAATCTCCGGCGCAAAGGTATCAGGGCTTTCTCAAGGCAAGGGCCCTGAAGATGGGCGATCTTTCGGCTGATTCCCTCTCCTCGGAATTCTCTTATGACTCTCATGACCTCACCATCAAGAATACGCTCGTGAAGAAAGGCGATTCCACGGTGACTATCGACGGAAGTGTCTCCCATGATGACCGCTTCAGTTTCAAGGTGTCAGGGAGCAAGGTATTCCTGAAGGACGCGGCACTGAAGAACCTCCCTTTTGATGCATATCTCACGTTTAGGGCGGAAGGCAGGGGGACCGTCGACAACCCCGAGATAGATCTGACCGGGACCATCGAGGGAGGAAGATTCAGAGACGTCCCTGTTGGAGACGGAAGCGTAAAGGCATCCCTCAAAGGCAGGGCGTTGTCCCTGGAAGCGGCCCTCTTTAACGATAGGGTCTTGCTGAGCGGCAAGGCCGATCTGACGAACACGATGCCGTGGACTGCTCACCTCGATGTCAGATCAGGGAGATATGATTTCCTTCTCGGGTCGTTTCTCAAGGATCTGCCAGAAGACCTGCTGATAAACCTCAGGGGCTATGCGGAGCTTTCGGGGGACCGGGACCACTTTGCGGCAAAAGCTCTTGTGGACCGTTTAAACATGACGGTCTTCGGGAACAGCTTTTCAAATGATTCTGAGATACTGTTTGAAGTGAGGGACAAGAGACTCGCGCTTTCGCCGTTCACGATCAGGGGCGGCAGCATCTTTTTCAGGATGAGCGGAAGCATGGAAGTGAATAGGGACTATGACCTTGTGATAGAGGGAAGTTCGTCCATGGCGCCGCTGAAATTTTTTTGGAAGAAGATCGACACCGCGAGGGGTGACGCACAGTATGTCTTTGCCATAACGGGCAACTGGGACAACCCGAAGATCAGCGGCGGCATGCATATCTCGGACGGCGTCTTCAGTCTAAAGGACCTGCCCTACCATATCAGCTCGCTTAACGGCTATGTCTCGATGGATGAAGACAGGATCATGATAGAGAAACTGTCCTGCAAGATTGGAGGCGGAAGCGTCGAGCTTTCGGGTGTCGCCTATCTTAAGGCGCTGAAGTTACAAAGGTTTCACACCGATGCCGTTCTCAACAATGTGGGACTCGAGCTCGCAAAGGACTTCCCTGCGAACATAAGCGGGAACCTCCTTTACACCGGCACCCGTGACTCCCAGACGCTGAGCGGGGATGTCAGGATCAACCGTGCTGCTTACCGGCAGCCCATTGAATGGAAAAGCTGGCTGCTCAAGGCAAAGGCCATGGAGAAGCCCCGCGGCGAGATAGGGGCCCTTGAGAAGACACGGCTGAATGTAAGGGTAGAGGGTGCAGACGACATCATCATAAACAATAACATGGCGAGGGCATCGCTGAAGGTGGATATGGTCTTGAGGGGTACCCTTGCCAGCCCCCTGCTCTTCGGCCGCGTCGAGACGAAGACCGGCATTGTCTTTTTCAGGAATAATGAATTCAGGATCCTCAACGCTACCGCTGATTTTTCCGATCCGAAACGGATAAACCCCGTCATGAATATCACTGCCGAGACAACGGTTCAGGGATATGACATACGGATGAGCCTTGAAGGCCAGCTCGACCATTTCACCATGGCGCTGAGCTCCAACCCCTCTCTCGAAGAGATCGAGATCCTCAGCCTGCTCACCGTCGGCACCCTCTCCAAGGGCGTCCAGGGCGGAATGGGCTACAGTGCAGCAACGTCCTTTCTCTCCGGACAGGTCCAGGACCTCGCTCAAGAGCGGGTAAAGAGCATAACGGGCCTCGACAGGATCGGCATGGAGTCTTCTGTCTCAAAGGTGACGGGAAAACCAGAACAGCGGCTCGTGGTCGCAAAACGTCTTATCGGGGACAAGCTGTCGGTCACCTACTCCACATCGTTCAGTTCCGTTGCAACCGACATAATCAGGATTGAGTACAATATCGGTACCAACGTCTCTCTCATCGGGCAGAGGGATGAAGCAGGCGGCTTTGGCGGCGGCATCAAATTCCGGTTCGGCTTCAAATAGGAGAGCATGAAACGGCTCTTTTTCCTCGCGCTCATAATACTTTTTCTTCTCATGGAAGTCTCTGTAAGCGCAGTTCAGCAGTTTGTAGAACGGATAGACGTCGAAGGCCTCTCTTCCAGCGACAAGGAAGAACTCCTCAAGCTCCTGGCCATGGAAGTCGGCAACGTCCTCGATCCTGAGAAGGTGAGGCTCGGGATAAAGAGGGCCTTCTTCAAAGGGATCTTCGAAGATATAGAGGTCTCTGCCGATCCTGAATGGACGAAGGTGACGGTTTTCGTAAGAGAGAGAGACCGCATCAGGGATATCAGCATCATCGGAAATGAGTCCCTTTCCGACCGGTGGATACGGAAGGTCTTCCTCCTGAAAGAAGGGCGGATCATGCGATACGATCTCCTCGATGATGCGGTGAAGGGGCTGGAAAGCGCCTTTGCTGAGAGAGGGTTTCCAGGCGCAAGGGTATCTGTTGCAGTCTCAGGAACATCAAGGCCCTATATGAAGGATCTGACCATTACGGTCAACGAGGGGAGGCCTCTCATCATGGGGCAAATGATTATCCATGGTGCGCCGGAAGATGAGGTGAGATGGGTGATGAACATGACGGAGGGGCAGATCGCCGACCAGGAAGTCCTCAAGGCGGATGTGAAGAAAATCAAGGAGTACTACAGGGACCGGCGATACTTGAATCCCGTTGCCTCCTACCGGCTTTCCGACAACAGGGTCGATATCGATGTGGAGAGGGGGAAGAGGCTCATCGTTCGGTTTGAGGGAAACACTGTTTTCGGGTCAAAGCGGCTCCTGAAGGAGCTCCCGTTCTTCGAGGCCGGGGAGGTGAGGGATGATCTTATTGAAGAGGCTTCAAGGAAGATCATATCTCTCTACCACAGCAAGGGATATGCCCTTGCCCAGGTGGCGCCGATCATGCCTGAAACAGCGGAAACGTCAGGTGACACTGTAGAACTCAATTTCTTCATCTTCGAAGGAGAACGGATCACCGTTGATTCCCTGACATTCACCGGTCTGACCCTGCCCGAGAAGAAGCTCAAAGAGGTCCTCCCCCTCAAAGAGTCCGATGACTATAATCCTGAACTCCTCTCTTCCGATGTCGACGTGGTGAGAGAGTTTTATGTAGCCCTTGGGTATCTGAGCGTGGAGGTGGAACCGGCCCAGGTCAAGATAGAGAAGGATAAGGCGATGATAACCATAGCGGTAAAGGAAGGGCCAAGAACGCTTATCGACTATGTCGGCGTTACGGGTGCCGTCTCCGTCACAGAAGAAGAGATCAGGAAGGCGGTGAGGTTGAAGCACGGAGACCCTTACAATGAAGTGGACATTGCCGATGGGCGGTCACGGGTCATCGACGTCTACGGTGAGAGAGGATTTCTCGACGCAGAAGTCAATGCTCATGTGGAGTTTGTCCCTGAAGGAGCGCGGCTGACTTTTGAGATCACCGAGGGGGACAGGACGTTCTTCGGCAAGACGATCATCACCGGAAACATCGCGACAAAGCGTCAGGTTATCGAGAGGGAACTTTCCCATCGGGAATTTGAACCCTTCAACGCCGATCTCCTTGCGAAGGAGCGCCAAAAACTTCACAAGCTGGGCCTCTTTACGGATGTCCGGATAGAAGGTCTCGACCGTTACGACCATCAGCGTGATGTCCGCATCGATGTCGTGGAGGGGGAGGCAGGTTTCGTCGAATTCGGCTTCGGATACAGCAATTATGACAGACTGAATGCCGTCATCGATATCGGGTATAAGAACCTCTTCGGAATGAACCGGCAGGCATCGCTCAGGATCGGTTACAATTCACTCGAGAAGCTCTATTCCTTGAATTATGTCGATCCCTGGTTTTTGGACCGGAAGCTGCAGTTGAGGGGGACCCTCTTCCATTCGGACAGGGAAGAAAAGAATATCGACACCAAGGTGATCCTCTACCGGTACCGGAAGAACGGGTTGTCCCTCGGCATCGAAAAGCAATACACGAGCGCCATCAAAGGTGAACTTTACTATGAGTACGTTCTCTCGAAAACCCGCGATGTGCAGCCTGATATGATCCTCACAGACAGGGATTCCGGGAAGGTCGCCGTCAGCAGCCTGCGGCCCGGGATCGCCTTTGATACGAGGGACAACCCCTTTGATCCCCACCATGGTGTGCTGGCGGGGTTGACGCTGAAAGTGGCCTCTTCAGCGCTCGCTTCCCAGGTAAACTTCGGTAAGGCCATCTTCAACGGCAGCATTTACCATGAGATCTCGAAGCCTTTTGTCCTCGCGGTTGCTGTCCGGTATGGTGTTGCGCAGGGTTGGGGTCCCACGACGATCCTGCCCCTCGTGGAGAGATTCTTTCTCGGAGGAAGGAGCACGGTAAGGGGATATGCCCAGGACACCCTCGGACCGAGAGGGATCTTCGGTAATCCGACGGGCGGCAATACCTTTGTCGAGACGAACCTCGAGCTCCGCACGTCTCTTGGCAAGGGGCTCGGCCTCGTCAACTTCCTGGACAGCGGCAATGTCTGGCAGAAAGTGGGAGACATCGACTGGTCCCTGAAACACGCCGTGGGGATTGGTGTACGATACAATACGCCCGTGGGACCGCTGCGTGTCGATTACGGTTACAAACTCAAGAAGGAGGAAGGCCTGGGCAGGAGCGAGATATTCTTCAGCATCGGCCAGGCATTTTGAAATCCTGAAGATGAAAGGGCGAAACACGAAGATCGCGGTTTTCTTGAGTCTCTTTTTCTTTACTCTGCTGTTCTTATGGTATAGCGGCGAAGCACAGGCAGAACTTATAGACCGGAGCGTCGCCTTTGTGAACGATACCGTCATCACCCTGAGTGATCTGAAGGAGATGTACGAGAAGACGAGGAAGGTCCGGCCCGACATCTCGATGAAAGAAGTGCTCGCTACCATGATCAACAGGGTCCTGATCCTCAACGAGGCGAAGAGACTGAAGTTCGAGGCAAAGACCGATGATGAACTTTTCAATGATTACGTAGAACTGAAAGTCAGGGCCTTCATAAGAATCAAGGAGGAAGAGACAGCGGACTTTTATGCGAAAAACATACAGGACTTCAAGGGAGCACCCTATGAGGCGGTGAGAGACAAGATTGAGGAGTACCTCACGGAGAAAGAGGTGAACAGGTTGTTAAAAGAACAGATCGCCGAGCTGCGGGCGAGGGCCTACGTGAAGATCGTCATGGAAGAGTTGCGATGAGGCGGTGAATCTTTGAGAAAGTATTGCAAGGGATCCCTTTCGGGAAGGTCCTCCCGAACTTCGGTGATTCGGTGAGAAGAGGCCATGGAGAAGAGAAGGCTCCTCAAAAGTATCCCTGTCCTGATTGCGTCTTCTGCCAGTGCTGCAGCGAGGCCCGCTGCTCCCTCTGCCGCCCCTCGTCCGGGAAGAAAAAGAAGAAGGACAGTAAGGCAGCTCCCCACAGGCCCCTTTTCCTCAAGTTCTGACGGGCTGCACGGAGAGGATTTACTCCTGATCATCGCACGTAACTTCTATGTCCGTAATTCCAGCACCCATCGCGCCTCCTCCTCAATATCGTTCCACACAATGCTTTCGGCCTCCAGCCAGTTGTCGAGGTCGCGACCCTCTATCTGTCCGCTCTTCACATAGAGTTCGCATGCCATCTGTTCAATGAAATCATGCAGGTTCACGTTCCTCACCTCCCTTCGGGCTAACAAAGGTAATGGCGTTTCTTAAAGCGTAACATCATTTGAATTACTCTATTATGAAGATACTGTTAAGTTTTTGTGAAATCTGCAACGGCGGAGCAGAGAGCGACAACATATCTCCCTGCAATAGTCCGAAGGTTCATAACATTTCAATCCACGCTCCCGCGCAGGGAGCGACTTTTCAGCATTGACAACTTCGGCGTTGTCTTCCAGTATTTCAATCCACGCTCCCGCGCAGGGAGCGACGTAACTTTCCGGTAGCCGTACACATAAATACCTCATTTCAATCCACGCTCCCGCGCAGGGAGCGACTCAGGGGGACTCCACGGCGTGGGGATTTCAGTTGTATTTCAATCCACGCTCCCGCGCAGGGAGCGACTGCCAAGCCAAAACCAACTGAACTTAAAGAGCAAAATGTCCGCTATTTGCGGAAGTGTCTTTTTCGCTCCCGCGAATCCTTATGTTGTCAAAGAACAATCTGCAAAACTCTCTGTTTTTCAAAGTTATATTACGCTCCGCGAACTTCCCATGAAAATCATGTACGCTGCAGGTTCGCACACGTTCAGACAAGCAAAGGTCCTTCCTGGTCTAAAGGCTCTTTGGCTCCCACATGTTCAACGCGATGCTTCCAGTTCGAGCCCAGGTAATAAAACCTCAGGCTGTCCTTTTCAGGATCGATCTCTCCTATCAGCCTATTACGCAGCATAGTCCACTGCGCGGGGTCCACGATGCATTCAAATACAGAGTACTGGACTCTCTGGCCGTAATCCTGACAAGCCTTCGCAACTCTGCGCAGCCGCTTCTGTCCCGCAGGAGTTGTAGTCGCGACATCGTAGCTCACAATCACAAACATGGGTAATCCTCATTTCCATAGAAAGGGAGGATAATTGTCGATATCCCCCCTGAGATAACGCGCCATAAGCAGCGCCTGCGCATAAGGGAGAAGACCAATTGCTACCTTCTCCTTAAGAAAGGGGTGCTCTATTTCTTCCTGCTTGCGCTTCTGATAAGCAACGAGGACCGTCTTCCTTGTATCATCGTCCATCCACACTGCCCCCGATTCTTTTTTCTTGAATCCCTTTGCCTGCACCTGCGCAAGATTGACTAACGAGAGCACAAGACGGTCAGCAAGAAAAGGACGGAATTCCTCCATCACGTCAAGCGCAAGACCGTAACGCCCCGGACGGTCTCTGTGCAAAAATCCCACGGCCGGATCGAGCCCCACTGATTCAAGGGCCGAACGTACATCATGCATCAGAAGGGTGTAGATGAACGACAGCAGGCAGTTCAAGTTGTCGAGCGGCGGTCTGCGGTTGCGTTCTTGGAAGGTGAAGTCGTCTTTCTGTGACGTGATCAAATGGTCAAAGACATCAAAATAGGCATTCGCCGATTCCCCTTCTATCCCCCTGATGATGTCGAGATGAGATTCATTTTGCAAACGTCGTATCGAGTTTGATAGTTTCTGTGAAGTTTGAGAAAGCTCATCAGTGTCAATTTTCTCCGAATGATCGCGCAATGCGCGTTGAAGCACCGTGCGGCAGTTCGCAATCTTGCCAGTCAATACCGCACGCGCAATAAATGCAGATGCCTTCAGGTCATCAGCGCGACGGTACTGCTCGCGCCTGAGAAGGACATTGCCCGACACAGGCCCCTGGACTTTTGCGAGGAAATCGCCGTTCTCGGTAAGGAAGCTGATGGCGACCCGATTTTCGGCGCAAAACCCCATGAGATATGGACTGCACGAAACCTGACCGAAACAGACGATTCCTCCAAGAGTGTGTACAGGCAAGCGCAGCGCGATTTCGCCGTCTATCTTTACCGCAACAGTTTCACCTTCTTTCGAAAGATACGCTCCCTGCGTCGTAACAAAGAGAGTGTTAAGAAGCTTTTTCACTTGTCTTTACCGCGTTTTTTGGCTTTCCAGACGCTGTGAAATGTATCCTGCATTGCAACAGTTAATCCCTTCCAGTCCTCTTTCTTGAAAAGACCCATTGCCTTCATGACCTTGAGATGAATGTTCAATCTGTTGGGCTGCTTGAGCCGGACAATCAAAATACCGTAATGATCTTCACGGCGTTTCTCTAAAAAACCCTTATCTGTGGTAATCAGAAGCCTCTTGTCTTTTAGCAGCATTTTCCATATATCTTCGTCCGTCATGCCTTCGCTTTCTGTGCCCCGAATATCCTTCACATCGTGGCCGTGCTTGCGTAATTCCTTAACCGTCACAGCCGGTATGTTTTCGTCCACGAAAATCTTCATGCTACCACTTCGTCCGGAACAATCTGCTCTTCGGTCAGTTCGGCAGCGTACTCAATACAGGCAAGAATATCCTTGCGAGTGATTGAAGGATATTCCTCAAGAAGCTCATCAATAGTGTCTCCATTTGCTAACATGTGGAGAATTTGATGAACAGGAATGCGAGTCCCCTTAATACATGCCTGCCCGTGACAGATTTTGGCGTCAACTGAAATGCGCTTAAACATACTTGCACCTCCATATTTTGAAAGTTTCGTCTTCTATTTTGTCGTATCTCATTATATCCTCGACAATGAATTTGCAATACTCGCCGCTGCGTGATCCGTCATACCCTAGGCGGCATCTTTCTTTAGCAGCACTTTCTTCACTTCAATTCCTTGATAACCCCTGCAAGATAGTTCCCTGCCGACGTCTTTTTCTCACAAGCCTTCGGCATGCAGAGATCGAGCAGAGAACATTTCTTGCACTTCTTTGAGTATTCAGGTTTCGGGGTGATCCCCGATTCGATCAGCTCGTGCGTTTTCTTTGCAGCATCCTCTGTCTCCATCCGCAATGCATTGTCGAAAACAACTTCTTCCCTTCTGCGTGTCCGCCCGTAAAAGAGAGCCCCTTGTGGTATTGCAACATTCAGCATCTCTTCAAGACAGATTGCCTGAGCGCAAAGCTGCACCCTGTCACAATCATCCATCTTGGGCTTGCCGCGTTTGTACTCAACCGGAAAAGGAATCCATTTCCCATCATCGTGCTTGTGGAATTCGACCACATCGGCCTTCCCGATGAGCCCAAGCTTCAGCGACCGCATCGGCACACCGTATTCAATGCGAACATTCCCTCTTGTCTCCCTATTCGCCGTGTCAACCTTGTCATGCATGATCCTGCCTTCGGCAGTGAAGAGATTCTCGCTCCATGCTTGCTCGATATGTATCAGAGCGCACTGCCTCGGACAATACATGAAGTGCTGCAAGGCTGAGAGCATAACCAGGTTGTCCTCACTGTAGCTCAAGTCTTCTTTCTCCTGTAGTGCACTTGTGAGCGCGCCTGATAAAGCCTTTCAGTAAATCCGCCCTTGCTTGTCTTGACTGCCTTTATCTCATATTGTACAATAATATGTACAAGGAGGTTTATCATGAACACGATTACATATTCAGCTGCGCGCACCCGTCTTGCGTCAACCATGAAAGAAGTCTGCGAAAACCATGAGCCCGTCATCATCACCAGACAGAAGGCAGAATCAGTGGTAATGCTTGCCCTGGATGATTTCAGGGCGCTTGAGGAGACGGCATATCTTCTTCGCGTGCCCAAGAATGCGAAGAGGCTTCTGGAATCCATCGCAGAGCTTGAACGCGGCGGCGGCAAGGCCCGCAAACTGGCGGGGTGAAGCTCATCTTCTCGGAGCACGCCTGGGAGGACTACCTGTACTGGCAGAAGACCGACAAACAGATGCTGAAACGCATCAACCGCTTGATCCACGAGATCATGCATGACCCCTTCACCGGCGCCGGCAAGCCCGAACCCCTCAAACACGGCCTTTCCGGCTATTGGTCCCGGCGCATCAACGACGAGCACCGCATCGTCTACCGCCCTGCTGAAGATGCAATCTTTATCGCTCAATTGCGGTATCATTATTGAATGTTGTGCTTATCCGTTCTCTTTGAACCTTTTCACTCTTCACCCATGGCCGCCAGCAAATAGCTGCTGACCGATTTTGCCTTCCCAGAGGTTTTAGGCATGCAAAGATCAAGCAAAGAAGTTTTTTACACTTCTTTGAGTATTCAGCTTTTGGCGTCATCCCCGATTCGATCAGCTCATGCACCTTTTTTGCCGTATCTTCCGTCTCCAGCCTCAACTTTTCATCGAAAACCACATCTTCCCTGCGGCGCGTCCGTCCATAAAAGAGCGCACCTTCCGGTATCGCAACATTCAGCATTTCCTCAAGACAGATAGCCTGGGCGCAAAGCTGGACCTTGTCGCAGTGATCCATTTTGGGCTTCCCGCGCTTGTATTCAACGGGAAAGGGTATCCATGTCCGAACTCCATCTTATGAAATTCAACCACATCAGCCTTGCCGATGAGACCGAGACGGAGTGACCGCATGGGAACGCCGTATTCGATTCGTATACTTCCCCTCGATTCCCGATTCGCCGTGTCAACTTTGTCGTGCATGATTCTACCTTCGGCGGTGAAAAGGTTCTCAGTCCACAACTGCTCGGTGTGGATCAAGGCACACTGCCGGGGGCAGTATATGAAGTGCTGCAAAGCTGAAAGCTGGATTAAGTCGTCCTCGGTGTAGTTCAAGTCTTCTTTCTTTCATTGCGCACTTGTGCGCGCGCCTGATAAAGTCTTTCAGTAAAGCCACCTTCTGTTAAGAATTGTTGTTCGAGCCTCTGAAGTTGCCGCCCCAAAAGATAGCTGGCCTGGTTGATCAGGCAAATAAGGGTGTTTGCCGCAATCTCAGGTGAAGCCGTCTTCAAACAATAAGGGTCCGACTTGTCGGACGCGGCAGCCCTGTCAGACGAATACTTTCTTCTCACTGCAAGAGCCTCCGGTGAATCCTTAGCCCAGATGCGCAAGCCCTTCTGGCGAAGAAAAGCATGAAAGTCCAGCAACAATTCTTCCAGGCTCGCACGGGCAACGCCGGTCAGCTTGAGTTCGGTCTTCTTCGAGGTCGCAGAGGCCGTGCTTCCCTCCGCGATGTTCTGCACCCCGCTCCGCGCCGCCTGCACCATCTGATCATGCGTCCGTGACCTCTTGTCAATAAAGCGGTCGCAAAATACTACTGTAGCGTCATAAACAATCTCCGCGGTCTGATAGGACTTAAGGTTCCGGTATCCGCCGTGAGGGGGAATGAGGTGGGGGAATGAATTTGGGTTAGTCATAGGGGTGTGCCTCTACACCAGCCTTGTTAAAGTCACGCCGGGAAACCCCGCTGAATCCAGCTTGCCGGGCTCGGGCTTATCGATTCTGCTTTCATATTCGGTAAAGCTCCTCGGAGAACCGCCTATCGAAGGAGTCTTGATCAGTTCAAACAGTTTGTGTGCCGGAGCATTCCCCTTTTCGTTATCGTGGGTGAAGACCCACAAACCTCGCACGGCCATTTCTCCCCGCGCCGCCGAGCGGTCGAAGTCGAAGAGGTTGGAGAGGGCTTCCCAAAGAGCCTCTAAGTCTTTCTGACTAACCCCCGTGCCCTTATCTTCCTTAGCGAGAAATGGATTGAAATATCCATGAGCACGATAGAGCCCGTAAGGTATAAGTGGCTTGCGGCCCATTTCGGTAGTACCAGTTTCCATCCGTTCCTCCGTTGTGCGGGCCTGCCGGGTAATGGCAAGATCCAAAGGTAACACCGGATCAATTGACCGGGCAAAAGTGAACTGAACCGGTCCACGTACTTGTCCGGCATTCAATCGCGCACCTTCCTCGCCGGTTGCCAGCACAGCCCCGAACATACGAATATCGAAGTACTCTTTACACAACTGGGACTGAAGCCTGGGAATCGGCTTCTTGCCTCCCCGCTCCTCTTTGCTGAGTGGAGGCTCGACTTTGTCAGCAACTTGTTCTTTTAGCGTATTCAGAGCCACCTTGCTTTGAATGAAAATGGAAACATCGTGCGTGAGATGAAGGTAGTCACGCACTTTGCGTTTGAGCGCAACGTCCGTCACCAGCCCGTGCATAGTCTCGGGGTCCACTCGCGGCAAATTACCGGCATCGGGGTCTCCATTCGGGTTTCCACTTTTTACGTCGAATAACAAAACAAACTCGTTTCGCTTGGTAGGATCGTTATGACTCATTGATTCCCTCCTTTATTCTTCTTACTTTCACGCTTAGTGCGAAATGCTGCTCGCTGATGGTAGAAGCAAAGCGGGCCACGCTCCTCTTAGCCGGGGACAGTCCCGATTCTACGACTCCGCTTCTCTCCGTCCGTAAATCTGGGACAGTCCCCTGGTGTTCGTCAAGCCGATGCCATTCGTCAGGCGGCTTTCCTTCAATACTGTGGGCAAAGAAATTCTCCATCTTGACACTCTCACTATCACAGCGCTGCAATAACAGCCCGGAGGTTCAATCAGTTCAACTTGCTGATAAACTTGCCTGCATCTTTTTTGCTTAACACTCGTAAAACGACAGACCTATTACCTTCGATAAAATAAAACACTCGGTATTTCTCCGCCCGCAGTCTGTAATAATCTGAAGCGGTTCCCTTAATCTTCTTTATCAGTTTGCCTCGGGGAAAGGGATTTTCTTCGAGGATCTTCATAGCTGATGTGATGCGCTTGCAGACGGCATCATTGAAAGCATCAAGGTCTCTAATAGCCCTCGGCGAAAGGATAAGATGAAACTTATCCACGCTTCTTCTTCCTTTTTGACAGGTAATCCTCCATGCTCACGCCGCCCTTGCTCTGATACTCTGCCTGGGCTTCCGCGAGCATATCATGGAGCGCAGCGCTTTTTTCGAGGAGATAGTCCTCAAAATCCTCCTCTGAAATCGCCGTCACTATCGCCCGGGGTTTTCCCTTGGATGTGATTATCACAGCTTCCTTTTCAGCATTTCTCAGAATTTCAGAGGTCTTGTTCTTAAGTTCTCTGACATTGGCAAATTTCATTGGCTCACCTCCATGTAGCTACATTTATAGCTACCATGGCACAGCTTCATCACCATTGTCAAGTACCCCGAAATGTTGAACCGAGGCGAAGATTTGGTAGCCCCTTGAGTAGCTCCGAAAGGTTGGCACAAAGGCGTGGGTACGTGCGTCCGGATGTGTTGATTATTTGATTAGCGCAGTTTGCTCGAATCCCCACTCATCCCCTCTTTAAAGTGACGAGAATTCTTTAGAGAACTTCACTTTAACTCTACACCCATTTCCTATCTCTGTCAAATTAAGTGCTTGTCTTTTATCGGCCATTGACATCTGAACTCACTTTCCGGGCCTTCATATTCACTCCCGCATTTGATAAGATTGATTCAGAGACAGAGAGGAGGGTCGTAGCATGAAGATACTCTTTGCAACAGACGGATCAGACTACTCAAGGGCCGCAGCGAGATTCCTTGCACGCTTTCCCTTTGCGGCCGACGACGAGATTACGGTACTCCACGCAATAAGCTGGGTCCCCTTCAAGGATGACAAGGAATCTCATTACGCCGGTCTCAAAAGGGTCAAACAGGAGATCGCTCCGAGGATCCTTGACGAGGCAGTAACTATTTTGAAGTCCACTAAAGCCAAGATCAGTGTCGCCCTCGAGGAGGGATACCCGGACAAGACCATCTTCGATGGGGCCGCTGCATCAGGTGCGGACCTCATCATTATGGGCGCGAGAGGATTACGAGGCTTTCAATCCCTTATCATCGGGAGTGTGACCAGGGCCGTTGCCATGACCTCGCCGAAGTCTGCCCTTATCGTGAAGGTCACCCAGGAGACTCTGCCGGGGAAGATGAGGGTCCTCTTTGCAACGGATGGTTCGGAGTATTCGTATGCTGCTGCACGGCTCCTGAAGGTCTTACCCTTCCCTGAAGAGACGGAGTTGAGCATCCTCCATACCATATGGCCGCCGGTCTCCGATATCCCTGAGAGGTTTGTTATGGAGATCGATGAGCGGGTGAAGGACGATGTGATGAAGGCGCGGACCATCGAGTATGCAGAGTCGGAGAGGATCCTTGAAGGGGCGAAGGAGTTTCTTAGGGGACGGTTTGAAACGATCGAGGGGTTCACGAAGATTGGAGACCCATCCCTTGAAATACTCAATGCTGCAGCTACGTTTCATACCGACGTAATCGCCCTCGGTCATAGAGGCCTCAGGGGAATCAGGGGGATGATGGGGAGTGTTTCACGGAACGTCCTGATCCATGCTCAATGTTCCGTCCTCATCGGGAAAGGCGAATAAAAGGGCAGGTCGGTCTGTCGGCGATCCTGATTGACAAATCTCTCCAACCTGATAGAATTTAGTCACGACAGCAAGCGCTTTGATGTTCTGTAACAGCTCCTGGCGGGCTTCTCTCTCTAGGAGAAGTTTTGTTGCGAAGAAAGGGTTCTATGTCAGTTAAAGAGCATCTGGAAAAACTCGCAAGGCTGATCCGTTACTTCATTCTTGTCTCGACGACTGAGGCAGGTTCCGGACATCCCACGTCTTCACTCTCCGCAACCGACCTCATGACTGCGCTCCTCTTCGGCAGGGTCTTCAGGTTCGATACCGACCGGCCCGACCATCCGAATAATGACCGCCTTATTTTTTCGAAGGGCCACGCCTCCCCCCTTTTCTATGCACTCTGGGCTGCGGCAGGAAGGGTGAGCGAGGGAGAACTGATGACGATGAGGAAATTCGGCTCCCCCCTCGAGGGGCATCCCACCCTTGCCTTCCCTTTTACTGAGGCCGCTACCGGTTCTCTGGGACAGGGGCTCTCTATCGGTCTCGGAATGGCCCTGAACGCGAAATATCTCGACAGGCTTCCTCACAGGACCTATGTCCTCCTTGGAGACAGCGAGATGGCTGAAGGTTCACAGTGGGAGGCCATGGAGATTGCCTCATACTATAAGCTGGACAATCTCATCGGTATACTCGACGTGAACCGTCTCGGGCAGCGGGGTGAGACCATGTACGGTCATGACCTCTCTGTTTACGAAAGGAGGGTTTCAGCCTTTGGTTGGGAGACCTTTGTGATCGACGGCCATTCATTCCAGGATATCCTTACTGCTTACGGCAAGGCTCTTATGACGAAGGACAAGCCGGCCATGATCATCGCAAAGACGGTGAAGGGGAAGGGGGTATCATTTATTGAGAACAGAAACGGCTGGCACGGCAAGGCTCTTACAAGAGATGAGTTGGGCCGTGCCCTTGAGGAATTGGGTCCTGTAGACAGATCAATCAGCGGAGACATACAGAAGCCCGAGGACAGAGTTCCCGAGCGAAAGGTAGCCGAGAAGGCCCGCGATCTCCCGTACGGCGGGGATAAGGCGGTTGCCACGAGGCATGCATACGGAGCTGCGTTGGCAAGGATATTCCCTGAATTTCCCGATATGGTCGTCCTTGATGCCGAGGTGAGTAATTCTACCTTTGCCGAGCTCTTCAGGGAGGCCTATCCAGACCGTTTCTTCGAGATGTACATTGCAGAACAGAATATGGTCGGAGCAGCCCTCGGCCTTTCGAGAAGGTCGAAGGTCCCCTTTCTCTCGACCTTTGCGGCCTTCTTTACCCGCGCCTTTGACCAGATACGGATGAGCCAGTATTCCGGGGCTAATATCAAGTTCTCCGGCTCCCATGCAGGAGTCTCGATCGGAGAGGACGGATCGTCACAGATGGGGCTCGAAGATATCGCCATGTTCAGAACGCTCCTGAACAGCGTGGTGCTGTATCCCAGTGACGCGGTCTCGACGGAACGACTGGTGGAGGAATCTGCCAGACACAAGGGAATCGTCTATATCCGTACCACGAGAAAGGATACCCCTGTTCTCTATGGGAAGGATGAGGCATTCCCCATCGGAGGTTGCAAGGTCTTGAGGAGGAACAGCCAAGATGCAGTGACCGTTATTGCAGCGGGGATCACTCTCCACGAGGCACTTGCCGCTTATGAGGAACTGAAAAAGGAAGGGACCTCCATACGGGTCATTGACCTCTACAGCGTTAAACCGATCGATGGGGCTGTCCTGAATGAGGCAGCAGGAGAGACAAAGGCGATCATCACAGTCGAAGACCATTTTGCTGAAGGAGGGATAGGCGAGGCAGTGAGGAGCGCGCTCGCAGCGAAACCGGTATCGGTGTACTCCCTCGCAGTGAGGAAGATGCCGAAGAGCGGCAAGCCTGCCGAGCTTCTCGACTATGAGGAAATTTCACGGCATGCCATTATAAAGAAAGTAAAGGAGATCCTATGAGACCGGAAAATCTGAAGACGAAAATATTTTTGGACGGAGGAGACCCGCACGAGACGAGACAGATCATTGACCTTCTCGGGTTCCTCGACGGACAGACGACAAATCCCACCCTCATATCGAAGAACCCCCAGGCAAAAAAACGGCTCGAAGGGGGAGGCAAGTTCAGCGAAGGGGAGATCTATAATTTCTATCACTTCGTCGTTAGGGAGATTTCTGCAATGATGCCTCAGGGGTCAATTTCGATTGAAGTGTATGCGGATGCTTCAACCCCTGCTGAGAAGATGCTCAAACAGGGGAAGGAGATGTTTTCCTGGATACCGAACGGCAGGATCAAATTCCCCACATCCCACGAAGGACTGAAGGCAGCTGAGGAGGCCGTAAAAGAGGGGATGAAGATAAACATGACCCTCTGCTTTACCCAGGAGCAGGCCGCTGCCGTTTATGCGGCAACGCGCGCTGCAAAGAGGGGGGATGTCTTTGTCTCTCCTTTTATCGGTCGGCTTGACGACGGGGGAGAAAACGGAATGGGCCTCATTGCGAACATCATCAAGATGTACCGGAAGGGCAATGCCCATGTAGAGGTCCTCACCGCAAGCGTAAGGACCATGGACCACCTCCTCTACGCGCTGAAACTCGGTTCCGATATCGTCACGTCACCTTTTGCGATTCTGAAGGAATGGGGAGAAAAGGGGATGCCCGTACCGGGGGATGAATATGTTTACCATGCAAGGAATCTTAAGGCCATGCCTTACAAGAATATCGACCTTTCGAGGAACTGGCAGGATTACGATATCTCCCACGATCTGACCGATAAGGGTATGGAGAAATTTTCTCAGGACTGGAACGCGTTGATCAAGTGATGATGAGGATAGCGATCGGATCAGACCACGGGGGGTTTCTCCTTAAGGAAATCATGGTAAGTTTTTTGAGGCAAAAAGGCTTTGAGGTGAAAGACCTCGGCGCAAACAGTCCTGACCCCTCTGACTATCCTGACTTTGCAAGGGCCGTTGCTGAAGCTATCATGAGAAGAGACGCAGAAAGGGGCATCCTCATCTGCGGCAGCGGTGTAGGCGCGTCGGTGGCCGCGAACAAGTTTCCCGGAATCAGGGCAGCTGTTTGCCATGACACCTTCTCAGCGCACCAGGGCGTAGAGGATGATGACATGAATCTGCTCTGTCTCGGTGAGAGGATCATCGGCCAGGAGCTGGCAAAGGAGATCGTCCTCACTTTTCTTTCGGCTGGGTTCTCGGGAGCCGAGAGGCATGTGAGAAGACTCGAGAAGGTTAAGAACATCGAGAAGGAATTCATGAAATGATGAATGAAGTCGCCATTGACAGCAGGTTCCTGCAACCCTGTGATGTCCCCGGAGAGACGTTTGCGATTGAGCCTTTCACCATGGTCATTTTCGGCGGCGGCGGAGATCTCGCAAAAAGGAAGCTCATGCCCACCCTCTTCCACCTCTGCGGGTCCGAAGGGATTCTCAAGGATTTTTCTGTCCTCGGCTTCGGCAGGTCCAAGATGAGCGATGAGGAATACCGCTCGGTGATGAAGGAGGCGGTTCAGGAATTTGGCGTGGAGCACGTCAACGAAGACCAATGGAACGAATTCAGCAGACATCTGTTCTTCTTTTCAGGGTTTTTCGAAGATGACGATGCGTATAGAAGATTGAGAGAGACGATCGATCGCATCGCAATCCCTGCGTCAGACGGGGGCAAGGATCTCATTTTTTACCTTGCCGTTCCCCCTCAGACCGTACCAGTCTTGATCGAGAAACTGTTGCGGCATAACTTCTGCAAGAGATCCTATCGCACCAAGATCATCGTCGAGAAACCCTTCGGTAGGGACCGGGCGTCGGCAGAGACATTGAACACGATCCTGACCGGCGCCTTTGAAGAGAACCAGATATACCGTATAGACCACTATCTCGGCAAGGAACCTGTTCAGAACATCCTGTATTTCCGGTTTTCCAATATGATATTTGAGCGGCTCTGGAATTGCAGATGCATCGATAACATCCAGATAACTGTGGCAGAGGATATCGGCATCGAGCACAGAGGCGCCTTTTATGAACAGACGGGCGTTGTCAGGGACATCGTGCAGAACCATATGCTGCAACTTATCGCGCTCGTTGGGATGGAACCCCTCGTCGGATTCAAGGCCGACTTTCTCAGGGACGAAGCGGTAAAGGTGTTCCGGTCGATCCGTCCAGTGGATGATGCATATATCGACAAATTTATGGTAAGGGGGCAGTACGGCCCCGGGAAGGTGGGGGAGGATGAGGTGCCTGGGTACAGGGAGGAAGAGAGGGTTTCACCGGAATCCAATATCCAGACCTTCTTTGCAGGGAAGTTCTATATCGATAATCTGAGGTGGGCAGGAGTCCCTTTCTATGTGAGGACCGGCAAGAGGATGCAGAGGCGCATAACGGAAGTGGCCGTCCAGTTCAAGAGGCTTCCCCTCAGGCTTCTCGGACGTACCTGTGATGTTATGGAACCGAATATCCTTCTCCTGACCATCCAACCCGATGAAGAAATAACACTGCGTTTCAACGTGGGATACCCGCATTCGCACAACCGTCTCTATTCGACAAATATGGTCTTCAAGTACCGTGATACCTTCGGGACGAAGCAGCAGGAAGCCTACGAACGGCTCCTGCTCGATTGTGTCAGAGGAGATCTCACCCTCTTCGTCAGGCAGGACGCGATTGAGACGATGTGGGAGGTGGTTGACCCCATTGTTGCCAGATGGGCGAATCTCGCTCCGGCTGATTTTCCAAACTACGCAGCAGGCACATGGGGGCCTGAAGAAGCCCTCCTTCTCCTTAAGAATGAAGGCCGCTCCTGGATAACGGCTTGACGCAACCCTAATGATGAAAATTACTGTCAGGCAGACACCGATCGAAGCCCTGTGATTTGGAACCGCCAAATGGATGGTCACCGCGACATTGTTGTTCTTGATACCGCTGAGGATATCTGCCGTTTCATGATCGGGAAATGGAAAGAGATAGCGCAGGGAGCTCTTGAAGAACGAGGGTATTTCGCGGCAGCCCTTTCAGGCGGGAAGACTCCCGTCGATTTTTTCAAGGGACTCTCCGCGCTCGGCGGAACATTTCCCTGGGAGAGGACCCATATCTTTGTCGTCGACGAGCGTTTTGTGCTTTTGACGCACCCTGACAGCAACTACGGGCTCGTGACCGCTCTCTTCCTGGACTCAGTAGGTATTCCCAGACAGAACTGTCATCCCGTTCCCGTGGATGAGCCTTCCCCGGAACTTTCTGCGAGGAAGTACGAAGAGGATATCAAAACGTTCTTCAGACTCTCAAAGGGCGAGTTCCCTCGATTTGACCTGATTCATCTCGGGATCGGCGAAGACGGCCATACAGCGTCCCTCTTTCCGGGCAGCTCTGCGGTACAAGAAAAAAGTCGCCTCGTCGTCGGAACAGTCCCTAAAAATAAGAGACATGACAGAATCACCTTGACGCTGCCGGTGATAAACAATGGGAGAAATGTCGTATTCCTTGTCCAGGGGAAGGGTAAGGCAGGGGTCCTGAAAAGAGTGATACTGGGCGAAAGCTCTTTGCCTGCCACTCTGGTCAGACCCGGCAAGGGAAAGCTCTTCTTTGTGGCAGACAGGGCAGCAGGGGAGCTCTTAACGGCTGAAGAAATTGTGGGACTAGGGTCATGAAGATCGTTCCGGCCCTCCTCGCTGAAGACTTTGACGAATTCCTTGCGAGGCTGAAACAGGCAGAATCATTTACCGATTACGTCCAGATCGATCTCATGGATGGGAGCTTTGTCCCGACGAGGAGCTTTGGACCAGAAAGACTGAACGGGCTTAACGCGTCCCTGACCTTCGAGGTCCATCTCATGGTGCAGAAACCTTCAGAATTCCTGAGTCAGATAACGAATCCGAAGCTCAGGAAAGTGATCTTCCATGTCGAGGTGGAAGAGAACCATTCAGAGATTATCAGGGAAATAGAGCGACGGGGACTGACTGCAGGCATTGCACTTAAGCCCGAGACAGGCATTGATGATCTCGGGGATATCTCATCCCGCGTTCAGAGCCTGCTCTTTCTCACGGTCGACCCCTGCTGTTACGGGAATCCCTTCAGGACGGAAGTATTGGATAAGGTTGCGAAGGCAAGGGCGGTGTTCCCTGACAAGGCAATTTCCGTTGACGGTGGAGTTTCGCTCGATAATCTGAAGACCTTTTTGGGGATAGGGGTTGATTCTGTCTGTGTGGGAAGCAGGATATTCTTGCATGGCGATCCGAAGGAGAATTACCGACGCTTCGCAGAGCGTCTTCGTGAACTTCAAGGAGGTTAGGATATGCAGATAGGGATGGCAGGTCTCGGCCGGATGGGAATGAATATGGCGAGAAGGTTGATGAGAGGCAGGCACAGGGTCGTTGCCTACAACCGTTCTCCGGAACCCATAAGGGAGATCGTGAAAGAGGGCACAGATGGAGCATTCTCCCTCGAAGAACTGGTCGGAAAACTGAAACCTCCCCGGGCAGTCTGGTTGATGATACCCGCGGGAAACGCTGTTGATGAATTGATAGAGAGCCTTCGTCGTCTCCTTTCGAAGGGAGACACGATCATTGATGGCGGAAACAGTTTTTACCGGGACGACGTCCGTCATGAGAAGGAACTCAGACCAGACGGGATTCATTACATGGACGTTGGCGTGAGCGGCGGTATCTGGGGGCTCAAGAACGGATATTGCCTCATGATTGGAGGAGAGAAAAAGGACTATATGCGGTTTGAGCCTCTCTTCAAGACCCTTGCGCCGAAGGACGGCTATCTCTACTGCGGACCTGTGGGAGCCGGCCACTTTGTGAAGATGGTCCACAACGGCATCGAGTACGGCATGATGTCTGCCTATGGCGAGGGCTTTTCGATCCTCAATGCTTCGCCTTACGCAAAGGGCATGGACTTCTCGAAGATCGCCCATCTCTGGAACCAGGGCAGCGTCGTCAGGTCATGGCTCCTTGAACTGGCAGAAGCCGCATTCAAGAAAGACAGGGACCTTTCTCATATCGAGGGATACGTCGAGGATTCAGGGGAAGGCCGCTGGACAGTCCAACAGGCGATAGAGACGGCCACTCCTTCCCCCCTGATTGCGCTGTCGCTCTTTCAGCGCTTCCATTCCCGTGAGACCGACGCCTTTTCAGACAGGCTTCTGGCCGCACTGCGAAACGAGTTCGGCGGTCATGCGGTAAGAAAGAAGAAAAAGTGATGTGCCACAGAGTGACAAGGGCAAAGAGTACTAAGTCCTCGGGCGTGGTTACCTATAAGCCCTAATGAGTCCTAACAATCAACAACAGGACTTTCGGATATCTAAGCTGACAACAGGGCACAAATGGTTGATAATGGCTGGTTTACAGCTTTGAATTTTGTAAGATCCAACCGTCCTTTACTGCATATCCAAAGATCTTTAGGACTTCGGATTGGGTCTTCGTTAGGTCTTCAAGACGCCTGTTAAGTTTTTTGCTGCCCTTGGCCATATAGAGAGCTGTCCTCAGCTCCCTCAATTCCTTCAGTACGTCCTCAGCGGAAAGGTTTATCCCTGCTGTCTTGAGCTTGTTTCTGAAGATGCTGAAGTAAACCATAGCCACCACGCAGGTCAGGATATGAAGCCGTATCTTGGAATCTGTCCAGTGGTATTGAGGGGTCACTGCTATGCTGAAGGGTGATTTGCTCTTTCTGAACTGTCTTTCGATTTTACTGCGCTCATTATAGGCCAGATAAATCTCTTCTGTGCTCCAGTCGATATTGTCGGTGATGATGATGTTCTTTCCAAAGCGGTCCATGGCGATCTTTATCTGATACTGGTGCTGTCTGAAACTCATCTCCCCGCTGGCAAAGGAAATCTCGTAGTACTGTGAACCGATATGGAGATCCTCACAAAGACGATAGTACCTCTCCCGTATGGACTCCTCATCCTTCCAGTGAGGTCTCTGTTCCCGATAGTTTCTCCGGTACAGGAGAAGTTCCTCCCTCACGCTGTTAAGTTTCTGCTCGAAGTCCATCTTCTTTTTCCGATGCGTCCTCGGATTATAGGTGACCACGACCGCCCGATCTTTTCCCCAGTACTGTCCGGTGTTTCTGTATGCCAGGATTTGTTCTCCTTCCTCTCCCCGTTCCCTGAGGTCCTGATTCTTCGGTATCGATAACGGTGAGAAGTGTTTCAGATCTTTCCCTGCAAGATCCTCAGCGAAAAAGGGAGAGTAGCTCGTAATAAAATGGACCCGCTGGTTCTCATCGATATATTCAACGTTGTCCTCTGAGTTCATGCCCTTGTCAAAGACAACGGTCAACCGTTCCTTGGTCTTTCCCCAAGAACAGATCTCCCTAAAAAGCTCCTCGATACTTTCATGCAACACCTTGCTGTCGTGCCTGTTTCCCGGATACAGACGGTAGTAAACCGGAATGTTCCAAGAGCGTTCTACGAGAAGAGCTAGCCCCAATTGCCTCAGATGATGTTTGCCGTCCTTATTCTTTCCCCTGACCGCTAGATCGGATTCTGTTTTGCTTGAAAGATAGGTGTAATAATTCGTCGTATCAAACAAAAAACAATCCGCAGACACCGGAACAATTTCCCTCACTTTGCGAAAGAACCTCTGCGAGATTTCTTTTACCGACCCCTCATCTACCTTATCCCATTTGTCCCAGAAGGCTTTGGAGTTCAGTCGCTCTATCGCGACAGGGCGAATATGCTGAATGTCGGTCTTCTTGTACCATTCAGGAAGCCTCAGTTTGCTTAACGGTTCAATGATCCTGTTCAGTACAGCGTAGTAACAGTATTCCCCTACCGTGGGCCTTTCCTCATTGCCCTTGGCAGGAACGACCGAGTCCACGATCTCGGTAAACCCGACCTCCTTGTCGATTTCGTTGAAGATAAACAGAGCGCCAAACTCTCGGGACGAAAGCGATGTCAATGTCCCCTTCTGATCCGTTGTAAACAGCTCGAGGATCCTTTCGGGTGAGCCGAGGTACACCTGGTTCACGACAGTAGGCTTGCCGTTAACGCGCTGAATCTCGCGGATGTAATAATAGGGTCTTCCCGATTTCATCTTCTTATGCAAGTGAGCCATGATAGAAGCATATCATAAGGGTCTTACAATGTCAAGCACAAAATGCACGCAGTCAATAACGACAACTATTTCTAAAGGAATTTCCCGGTGCTTAGGTGGGTCTTACATCTTTGATGCAGAATTTATCATAGTTTTCAACGGGTTGTCGACTAAATCACGAGAGATCTCCGAAACTCCTGTTGGTCATGCCCGAGATCCTTAGTCGGGCATCCATTCTGTTCAAAGTGGATTCCCGCCTTCGCGGGAATGACGGCCAAGAATGTGCAGACTATTATGAGACCATTAATAACGACGGAACTGTGCGGTGGCTATTAGCCATCCGCGTGAGTGATTTGTTAGGCGTTTGTTTTTTCCATTTGTAGAAAAGAAACTTCGGAGAGACCCGCCTTCTCTCTCGCATGTTCGATGGTCATGCTTACAAGATTGCCCTTCTCATCCAAATCGATATAAAGATTCTCGGATATTTCCTTTGTTTCAACAACAGCAACATTTGAAAACTCAATCAAGGCTGTGTCCGTATCTGTGAAATAACGAATCTTCATTTTTCTTCCTCCTTAAAACTTCTATCAAAGAAAGCATTATGGACGGTTTCGCCGTCCTCCAAAAGGATCACTCTTAGATATTTCCCGACTTCATCTATAAATTTACATTTTCTTATCCTTCCATCAGCCTGCACGTCTTGCTGAAGAGGATTTTTCATTGCATCCAAAATCCATTCTTCCTTAATTGGCGCCCTGTCGGGACGATTCTTCATAAACAAGAAATATTGCGTACATTTCATGGCTTATTTTATCATTTTTCTTATCTTAGTGCCGTGTCGAAGCTACAATCTGACCAGCAGCCAAACGTGCAATGATGCCCGGCGGGAACGTTGCCTTAACCAGCGCAGGCAATCCCCTATGCCAAAACCAAATCAGCGCTAATCCGCGTCTGGGTTGAAGGCTGTGTTATGCTGTCTTTTGTAATAATTTATTGTCGAGTTCAAGTTCATATGAGAGAATTGTCTTGATATTCATTTTCTTGGAAGCATGAAGTATTTCGATGCCGACTATTTTATCTTCAGAAGTTGTATCCAAATTGACACCTTCAGAAATTTCAATTACCCCGTCTGGCTTTTGAGACCCCAATTTAATATAGATAGCATCAACTTCTTTATCGTAATGCACTTTCATTTTTTCCTTCCTTTCTTCAAAGGATAATTTGTTATGACTGACAAAGTATCCTTTTTGACGGAGACAACAATTTTCAAAGGATACTTTTGCCCTATATCTTTGATAATTTCATGTTCGCCCTGAGACAAGTTCATTTTTGCCAAAATAGCAGCTACCGTGGATTCAGGAATTCCATAGAGTTTCGCCCGTCGCTTAGCATGTCGTGAAAATTTTATCTCCATAGTAAGAACCTATCAGAATTATACCTTATTTGCAGATTGTTGAGGCGATATCCCGGAGTTCTTGATGTTATTTTTAATGTGTTGTGAAGAACCGTATACTGCGGTAAGTGATGTAAATAAGAATTCCCATCAACATTAAGAAAAATAAGCCAAGCAATACCATTGCTCCTTTTCTATTGCTTTTTTCAAAGTCCTTTACAGCTTGACCAAGTCCGAACCAGCCAAAGAGCTCAGCAATCAATTCTGCAAGAAAACTCGTCTATCCCTTTCGCCGTATGGAAATTATTACTATTTCCGATTATTTATTGGCACATAACGAGATGCCTTAACCAGCGCAGGGAACAGCGCTTACAAAAAAGTGTCGCGTTTATTCAGCGTCTGGTTGAAGGCGTTGTTATGCCGCCGTAAGTTCCAATTTGTCTTTTGTGATGCTCGGCAGGCGTATAGGAGCAAAGTACTTCTCCGGGTACAAGTAATCTTCGCCTGATTCATCAACGACCCTTATCTGATGATGTTTTTCAGCCGCCCTGTCGGTCAATACTTCGTATAGTTTTCTTTTCTCCAAGGATGCTTCGTAGCCGCGATTGTCAACACATATCATAAAATGTCTTTTCATAGCCGTTCTCCTCATAAATATTTCTTAATTTTTGTTTCTCTTTTCCCGATGCCGTGCCCCTCGCACCAATGAACTTCTGCTTCAAGTACTGCACCGTCTTCCAGTTCTATACGGCAAATGCCTTTCATTTTTCTCCAGTTTGACTTTCCGTATATCTTGTTCAATCTGTTTAAATTTTCTATTCCATGTCCCGTAGCAATTGTTTCGATTTCCCGTATCTTACCAATTATCTTGAAGTGCATGCTCAATTTTAATCATTTTTGAGAAAATTTGCATAGTTGGGCGTGTGCAAGGATCAATGGTCTATTAGCCTTAAACACAGTTTCGCAGCCAGATAGCCGCCTGCTATGAGGAAGAAAAGAAAATAAATACCAAACAATAGATAACTGAAAGCAAATAAAACACCACCCAACAAACCACTGCCGCTTATGAAAGCACCGAACAAATCGTTTACTACAAAATTAAAGGCAGGGGCGATAATGTGTTTCCAAAATGGCATGCCTACGAATAGTAATGCGGGGTAACCTGCGGCGGCTCCGATAACAAAGGAGAGAGCGACAAGGATGGTTCTTAGTATTCCGTTTCTTAGATTATCTGATGGCATAACGCGCCGGATGAGCCGCCGTTTGTTCGGCTGCTCGATCCGGATTGTTCGGCGTCGTCAGCAGCCGAACTCTCCGGGCGATCAGCCTCTTTCACGGCTCTGTCCTTGTCAATCCGGCGCGTTCGGCGTCCCGGCGCTTTATAGTTGTCATATTTGTCGTATACAGTCCCTATTGGGCTGTTTATATTTCTGGTGTTGGAGGTTTGATATGATTTATTTCTTAGTAAAGTACCAGATGGCTATATCTTTAATTATATGGATAGTGCAGCTATGATTGCTGCGATTATTGCAATTATTTCAGCCCGGCGTGCTCGGCGCTCAGTTGCTTTATTATCTTCTCGTATTGTTTTATGTAATTCTTCTACTGCGGCTGATACGAACTGTTCCGGTGGAGGCATGAAGTGATTTTCTCCTTCTTGCGGGCGTCCCTTTTAGACGTAGCCCGCACTGCCGTTATTATCTGCGCATCTGCGCACATGCCGACGGCATTGCGCATGCGCCGGGACGCCGAACGACATGCATCAGCCACGCCGCCCAAGACCAAAAGACGAAAGCAAAACGCACTTATTCGGCGTCGGGCTGGATGCTTTTGTTATGTTTGTCTGCCTGTTTCTAATTATCAGTTTCATTGTATTTAGAGCAACCGGTGAATGTCGTCAGATCGGCACTGAGGTACATGCAGAATTTGGTCCAATGGGATTGATTGAAAATATCATCATAAGTGATAAGACCGAACATATAAAGGACGTTTTTGCCGCTGGCGAGGTCAGCAATGTCAGCTTTAGAAAAAAGTTTCTCTTTAACGGACACGAAGTTGTCCCTTTCTCTCGTTGAAGTAGGAAGGACCCTGTTACTCCAAAATCGGCTTCACCAGAAGCCCCATGAGCGATTATTTCAGGCCGGGCCATATCTGAGTATCCCCCTTTAGGCAGCCTTTTGGGGGGCAAATCC
>DASRZP010000047.1 GCA_035686305.1 Thermodesulfovibrionales bacterium
TCTGTCCCAGATGATGACTCGTCCTGCGCCGTAATTGCCCTCAGGGATGACACCCTCAAAATCCCTGTATTCGAGCGGATGGTCTTCAACCATCACTGCCAGCCTTTTCACGGAGGGATCCATCGAGGGCCCTCGCGGCACAGCCCAGCTCTTCAGGACCCCTTCCAGTTCGAGCCTGAAGTCATAATGAAGCCTTCGGGCCGCGTGCTTATGAACAACAAAATTGAGATGGTCTCCCCGAGTGTGCGGGGACAGTCCCGATTCTACGACTTTGCTTGGCTTTGTCCGTAATTTTGGGACAGTCCCCTTGACGGGCTTAGGTTCGGGCGTCTTCCCGAATTTCCGTTTTGATGCGTATTCCGTTAATTTCATATCATAGGTGAGGGAGCTTCTGTTTCTTTACGAGGACATCTCGAAAAAGATCGCCCTCTTTTTCGGCCACGCGAAGCGCTTCCGGTGCCATGACCCGGAGCCTTTCCGGATCATCCTTACCGACAAATTTCTCGAGTTCCTTCCACGCAAGGGGAAACGAGACGACGGGTTTTTCGAGGGCACGCAAGGAATAAACGCATATCATTGTTTTTGAGGGGTCATTTTGAGACCAGTTGATGAAGACCTTTGCCTTCCGATATTTCTTCGCCATTCTTGCAGTCACGAGATCCGGATAATGCTTCTCCATGATTCCCGCCACGGCTTTTGAAAATTTCTTGGTATCCTCAAAGGTCGTATCATTGCGGTTCAGGGGGACATATACATGGAGTCCTTTCTTGCCCGAGGTTTTCACGTAGCTGCTGAGCCGTAACTCGGAGAGCAGGTCCCGGAGTATCAGCGCGACCCTGCCGCAGTCAAGAATGTCTGCCTCGTCGCCGGGATCAAGATCGAAGACCATGGAATCGGGCGTTTCAGGAGAGGCTGCTCTGGAGAGAGGCACATGGAGCTCAAGAGACGCAAGGTTCTCCACCCACATCAATGACTCGATATCGTTGATGAGGCAGACCCTCATCAGCTCTTTATCGCCGAGATTGATCTCAGCCGTCCTCACCCATTCCGGGCTGTGAGAAGGGCAGCGCTTCTCGTAGAAGAAAGCCTTCGCCACTCCTTCGGGATAGCGCTTTAAGGTCAACGGCCTGTCTTTCAGGTGGGGCAGGATGAATTTTGAAATCCGGCGATAGTATTCAAGAATGTGGGCCTTCGTGAAACCATAGGAGGGATAGAGGTCCTTATCGAGGTTCGATAGGGAGAGTCTCTTCCCGGCAATCTCGAAGACCCTTCGGCTCACCGGCTCTTCTTCACCTTGCCCATGATCTTCTGCAGCGCTGAGACTAGATCGGCCGGGCCTTCTTCTTCCTCTCTCTCCATTTCCGGGGCCTCCACCAGGGCCTTTTCTTTTACCTTCTTCTTCAGAATATCCATAATTTTCGTTCGTCGTTCGTCAGCGTATTTCCTCGGGTCAAAGCCCGCCGTCATCTGCCTGATGCTTTTCTTTATGCGGGTTTTCTCTTCGACGTCGATTCCTCTCTCCTTCGGGGAGATGTCTTCGTCGGGCAGTATTTCGTCGCTGTAATGGAGTGTGATGAGGGCCAGCGCTCCCTCAACACTTCTGATCGCCACGAGATACTCGCGTTCCGCAAGCACGAACTTTGCGAGCCCGGCCTTGTTTGTCCTGTGCATCGCCTCGGCGAGGAGCCGATAAGCCTTTTCGCCCCCTTTGGAAGGGACGAGGTAATAGGGGTGGTCATAATAGATCGGATCCACCTCCTTCATATCGATGAACTCGATAATCTCGATCGTTCGGCTCCGTTCGGGCGATAGCGACTCCAGTTCCTCGTCCGTTATGAGGATATATCGCTCGGGTCCGATCTCGTAACCCCTGATTATCTCATCCGGTGGGACCGCCTTTTCTTCTTCCGGACAGTACATCCTCCTCCGGAGGGGAGAGTAATCCTTGAGGTGGAGCATGCGAAAAGAGACGCGGCCGGGTTCGACAGCCTTCACCAACTGTACAGGAATCGCGACTAGGCTGAAGCTGATTGTCCCGCTCCATATTCCCTGTACAGCCATTTCTTTTTCCCCGCTTGAAGACAGCTTCGATGGGATCCTGGTTTTCAATTCATGCAACCTTCTTTATGCTCGCTTCAAGGGCCTGAAGAAGCTTATCAGGCGCCGTGGGTTTCAGGCGCCTGGGGCGAAGAATTGCAATCTTCTCTCCGCGGGCTTTTCTCTCGATCAGATTTCGCAGCTTCTTCTCATGGTCGTTTTCGAATTTCTGCGGCTGAAAAGACGCGGTCATTTGATTGATTAAATCGCTTCCGATCTTCAGTTCTCTCTCTGACAAAGGAATGTCCCGCAGCCCAAGAGATTTTACAGAAATCACTTCGTCAGCGTACCGCAGGACATTCAGGCGAAGAGTCTTTCCGCTTGTCTGCAGGGCCCCGAGATAGGACCGTTTTCTCATGGTCCATGTGCAGACACCTTCCACATCAGTCTCCGTCAGAGCGCCGGCAAGGGCATTATAAGCTTTTTCATGAATGTCCGGCTCCAGATAGTAGACGCGCTCGAGGAAGACGGGATCGATCTGTCCGGTCTTAACGAACTCGTGGACTTCGATCATCCTGCTGCTTTCGGGAGCGCTCTCTTCGAGTTCTTCCGCATCAACGATGATGTACTTGCCTTCCTCCACTTCAAATCCCTTGGCCTGTTCTTCCACCGGCACCGGTTTCCTTTCATAGGCGCAGACCATCTGCTGGCGCAATTTCACATGATCCCGGCTGTGGAGGAGGTGAAACTGGATCCGCTCCTCCGTGATTGCGGTATGCAGCTTCACAGACACCGTGACGTCGCCAAAATGGATATGTCCTTTCCAGATCGATCTTCCCGACATTGAAGATACTCGCAAGCAAGCCCTTTGTGTATGGGTCTTCCCTATAAGAGAAGTATCTCACAAGTTACCAGACTGTCAAGCTTATGAGGGATCCCGTAATAATCTACGCATACTTCCATGCTCAGGCGGCGAAAAGGGGAGGAATTATGCCTCTCCTCAGATTAAGAGCGGGTGAGGGGAAGTTGCTTTAGTCCACACTATTCTGAAACTGTTATTGTGGATGGAAACGCCGATCTTGTCATGCGGCAACCCTTCACGTATGTTTCCATCGGCGCCAAAAAAGGCGCATGAACTGAGCAAGGATGCCCCCTGTCGCGTCAAGAAGCACGTCCGCAATGGATGCCGTGCGGGTGGCAACAAAGGATTGGTGGAACTCATCGGCTGAAGCAGCAATCACGACAAAAATGACTGCAAGGAGTGCGGAGATCGAAGGGCTCGAATCAAGGGTCCCATAATGAAAGGCGCGAAAGAGCAGGAGGCCCAGGATGAAGTATTCGGTGATATGTGCGCACTTGCGGATGAAACCATGAACCATCTCAATGGTCTCCAGTGTCATCGTCGGCTTCAGGAAACGGAGCATTGGCTCAATGATCACCGAGGTGTTCTGAGAAGAAAAGGTGTCCGTCGACATCGAGAAGATGACAGCCAGCCAGAAAATGACGGGAAGCCAATGTTTGAGTCTAGGGGCCATTTGTCGTGCCTGTTCTCACAGGGTATGTCGTTTCAGTCCCTCTGTCTGCAACATCGACCCCTCATTTCAGAAATAGGCTACGTTTACCGATGATCAGCAGACCGATGTCGGAAGGCTATAGATAAAGGTTGAACGACCTCCCGGTGTGGAACTTTCAACAGGCTCAAGCGGAGAGGCCTTAGGATGGTCTTTCCCCTGTGTTCCTTCAGAATAGCCCCTGAGTCACGGAAAGGAAGACAGCGGACCATATGATGAAAAAAGTGGCCATGTATCAGCTCTCCCGGTTTGTTTCCGGCTCGGCTTCGAAGTCGTTGGTGAGGAGACGCTTGGCGCCGATAAACCTCTTGAGATAATAGGGTGTTTCAAGACTGTCAATCTTGACCTTCTTGCCTCTTGATGAAGCATGTATGAAGAGGTTGTTCCCGAGATATATTCCGACATGGGAAGGGAAGGACGCATAGGTCCGGAAAAAGACAAGGTCCCCGATCGAAAGGTCTCCGTGGGCGACGGTCTCGCCGACATGGAACTGCTCCCTCGCGCTCCGTGGAAGGGTCATGTTGAGGAAGCCGAAGACCTTCTGCACGTAGCCTGAACAATCGATCCCCATGAGACTGCTGCCGCCGAACCGGTAAGGGATATTCAGCATCTTTTTTGCGAAGAGTATCACTCTCTCCTTCAGGTCGAGAGATTCAAGCTCCGGAGATTCTGAGAGGCTTTTGATGTCTTCGGCAATGGCGGCTTCAAAGGGGACGGGACAGCTGTTAGCGTCGGCCTCCTCGGCCAATGCTTCGAGAAGCAGCGTCTGCCCCGGCTTGAGATCTTCGGTCTCAAGATCATTGAACTCCATGATGTCGTCTGACGAAATATTGAACCTTTTCGCAATCCTGGAAATGGTGTCGCCTTTCTTGACGGTGTAGGTCTTCGGACCTATCTTCCTGACAATGAGCGTCTGGCCCGGCTTCAGCCTCTTTGGTTTCTTGATGTTGTTGAGCTCTTTCAGGTCTTTGAGAGGAACGGAATACTTTTTGGACAGAGAGGAGAGGGAATCACCTTTCTTTACCGTATGGTACTGGATCTTCTGCACATAGGGATCCTTCTGGTTCGTGTCGATGAGGGTTTTTGAAGAGGCGGTCTTCGAGGATGCCTCTTTCCTCGATGAAGACGAGTGTCGAGGAGGGATGACCAGTCGGGTGCCGGGCATGAGCTGATCCGGGTCCATGTCATTGGCCTCTTGAATCCTTTCGGGATCGACCCGGAACTTCTTTGAGATCTTGGAGAGGTTGTCGCCTTTCCTGACAGTGTACGTTGTGTCTGCTGACGCCGTATAAGGCTGTATGAACAGGAGAACAAAAAAGATGAGAGCAACGCAGGACTTTTTCATGTCATGTGCCTCCTCAGAAAAAATCAGAAAGCTTCTTCCCTTGCCAGCTCTTTGAGGGTCGGAAGCTCGGTGAGATCCTTCAGACCAAAATACCTGAGAAACTCCTTCGTCGTTCCGTAGAGAAGCGGCTTCCCCGGCGCTTCTTTTCTCCCCATGATCTTGATAAGTCTCCGCTCGATGAGGGTCCTCACGACGCCGTCGGAATTCACTCCCCTAATCTGTTCGACTTCAGCCTTGATGATCGGCTGCTTATAAGCAATGATTGCAAGAGTCTCGAGGGCCGGCATAGAGAGTTTGCTCGAAACCTGTGCGCCCTTGAGTTTCCTGATCCATGGGGCATACCGGAGACCGGTGACCATCTGATACCCGTTCGCAATTTCCGATATCAGTATGCCTCCGTCCCTGTTTCGGTAATCACTGATAAGCTCGTCGAGGAGCCTTTTGATCTCGGGTTCCTCAATATCGGTGATGCTCTTGAGCGATGCTGTTGTTACCGGCTCTCCAGACAGAAACAACAATGCCTCCAGAAGTGATTTCTTTTCTCTGTCTTCCATAGCAGGCCAAAAAAGTTTACCAGAAATCGCACTTTATTTCAATCATTTTCTTGCCGGCCGAAAAATAGACATCAACGCATTCTTCACTTAGCCCTTTTTCAAAGCGTTTCAAAGAGCACCTAAGAAGGGGGGTCCTCCCGAAATCAGCTATTCACCCAGATTGGCAGCTGGCAGCAGACCCCAAAAAGATTGGAAAGAACAATCCTAGGCACGCCATCCATGCTTGACATCAGGAACTTCTTCAAACGACGAATTTGATCGAAGGGACCTTTGAAAAAGAGCGAACAAGAATAGAGATCATCTTCGGATTCATTGCAGAATAGAGTTGTCTGAAGTTTGTCCTTCGGTTCTCATACGGGCAAGCGAACGCTGGGGAGGGTCGTGATGACGAGATGGAGTTGAGAGAGATCGACGCCAAAACCAAAGAAACTGGGGCTTGATATCCCTGCTCAACCAACCGAAGAACAGATGAAGGAGGTAATGAATGCCTGGTGCCACCCCTTCTCAGTTACCAAAAAAGGCCGCGCGTGCAAAATAAGAGTTTAAGTCAAGATCAGAGCATTTCAGAGAGAATTACCGAGATATTGTCCAAGCCTCCTTTACGATTCGCATATTCCACAAGCTTGTCCACAGTCTCGCCAAGATTGGAGCGGTGTCTTCTTAGAATCTCCTCAATGTTTCCGTGGTTGAGCATATCTGTGAGTCCGTCGGAGCAAAGAAGGAGAATATCGCCCTTTTCTAAATCAACGGCGCGAGAGTCCGGGAGCAAATGAGTGTTT
>DASRZP010000048.1 GCA_035686305.1 Thermodesulfovibrionales bacterium
ACCAATATCCGCCGACAAGGTCGACGCTCCGTCAGAAGAAGATTGTAAAATGACAAGAATTGATCAGCAAGGGCGGACTGAACAGGCCAAAGCCTGACAACACAAAGAGAGGTCTATTTTTTCGGAACTGACTGACTACTCATTACCACCGCGCAAGCGGTTTAGTTCTACTGGTTGAAAGGTTCAGTTATGAGAACGGCATCAGAAGTGTCTGATACAGGAAGCATATGCTCTTGAATCCCCGATCATGCATGATTTTACTCTTGAGTGAAATTCATCAACGGACGTACAGCGTCTGCTTGGCGAAGTCGTAATTTCTACAGTTGATCACCGTGCCGATGCAATGATCTGTTCTAAGGCGTCTTCAAATTGGAGCGCAACGGTCTCCCATGAAAAGTGTTTTGCACATTCTCTCCCTTTCTCTCCTAGTCGTTGTCTCAAGGACTCATTCTTGAGCATCACCCTCATCTTTTCAGCCAGATCATCCGCCGAACCGGACCGAAAGCCTGTTCCGAAACCCTTTTCCCGAACAAAATGGAGTTCAGGGATATCGCTCACGAGAACAGGCTTTCCGCAGGCAGCAGCTTCAAGAATGCTGATGGGGGCCGACTCATGACGGGACGGCAGGACAAAGAATTTTGCACCCGACAGGAGACGGACTTTATCCTCACCCGTCACAAAGCCTGAGTATACGATCTTTCCCCTCACGGAGGGGGTGACTGCTGCAATGAGGTCACGAAAGGAATTAAACTCATATCCTGCAAGAACAAGACGGATGCCCGGAAACTCATGACTTATCAGCTCGAAGGCCCGAACGAGGAGATCGAGGCCTTTTGTATAGGTGTCAATCCTGCTCAGAAAGAGAATGTAATCACCCTCTCCGGGAGGGACATGGAGCAGTTCATCATTGACACCGTTTGGTATGACCGGACAGAAGTTCACTCTGCCCTTTTTTCGGGCCAGGACCTTCTCCTTGGTCACTCCGGAGACGAAGATAAACGTTTCATAGAGTGAGGGATAGAAACGTTCGACCAGTGCCATGGGAAGGGAATAGATCGGGGTAAACTTCTTGAGGGAATGCCTTTCCATGATCCCTTGCACCTGTAACACCACGGGTGTCCTCGTGAGGAACCGCGAGAAGAAAGGGGTCGAGGGAAGAAAATTCTCGACAATGACATCGAAGGTGTCCCCCTGTTTCCTCACATAGCCGGAGGCTTGAAGGGTATAAGAGAGTACACTCGCCGGTAGGCTCTTCGTTTCGGTCCCTGCATAGACATACCGCAAACCTTCCCTGTCACTGTCTCTTGCTCCCGGATACTTCATGGAGAGCAGCGTTATCGAATGTCTTCCGCTCAACCTCCGGTAAATCTCGTATGCCCTGACTCCGGCACCCCCGAACCCGAAAGGACTTTCAGGGGCCTCATAGATCAGCTGGAGGATCCTCATTCAGAGTCCGAGAAGAGGGGTTGCTCAGTCCTCCTCCTCTCTCTTCTTCGTCCCCTCTTCATCCTTTTCTTTTTCCTTCTCTTCCTTCTTCTCTTTCAGGGCTTCCGCGATCTCGGTGAGACGCTTCATGACCCGCTCGTTGACGGTGCCTTCGGGATAGGTCCCGTCCTCCCCCGGTTCTCCGGCCGGAACGCCCGTGAGTATCTCGATCCCCTCTTCGATGACGTCTATGGGGTAGATCGAAAATCTCCCGTCCCGCACAGCATCCACCACTTCCTTTTTGAGCATGAGGTTCTTGACATTCCTCCTCGGAATGATGACACCATGAGTTCCGTCAAGCCCCCTCAGTTTGCAGAGGTCAAAGAAGCCCTCGATCTTCTCGTTGACGCCTCCGATGGGCTGGACAATGCCGTTCTGGTCCATGGAACCGGTAATGGCAAGACTCTGTTTCAGGGGGATGCCGGAGATGCTGCTCAAGAGGGCGTAGAGCTCTGCACAGGTCGCGCTATCTCCCTCAACCATTTCGTAAAGCTGCTCAAAGGTTATCGAAGCAGAGAGGCTTATCGGCTTCCTGACGGCATACCTGCTGCCGAGGAAGTTCGAGAGGATGAGGATCGCCTTTTCATGGATCTTGCCGCTCATCTTCGTCTCACGCTCGATGTTCACGACACCTGCCTTGCCGATATAGGTTCGCGCCGTTATCCGGGAAGGCTTGCCGAAACTGTAGTCGCCGAGGCTGAGGACGGCAAGCCCGTTTATCTGTCCCACCTTTGCTCCCGCTGTGTCGACTATGAGGGTGCCTTCGGCGGTCATCTCCCTGAGCCGTTCCTCGATTCTGTTGCTGCGGTAGACCCGCTCATCGAGGGCCTTCTCCACGTGTTCGCTCTTTACTAGGGGACTGCCGGAGACCTTGGCCCAGTATGTCGACTCCCTCACAAGATCAGCGACATCACTGAACCGTGAGGAGAGCTTGTCCTGATGTTCAGCAAGCCGCGAGCCGTACTCAACGATCTTCGCCACACCTGATCGGTCGTAAGGTATGAGGTTTTCCTCCCTGCAGAGCATGGACACAAAGAGACCATACTTCTGGACATTTTCCATCGTCCTCTCCATGCGGCTGTCAAAATCGGCCTTCACCTTGAAGAGTTCCCGGTACTCTTCATCGAGATTATACATAAGATAGTAAAGGTAGGGGCTTCCGATCAGGATCACCTTGACATCAAGGGGGATCGCCTCAGGCTTGAGCGTTGTCGTCGATATGAGCCGGTACTGCTCCCAGACATCTTCGATCTTTATCTCCTTGTTACGTATCGCCCTCTTCAGGGCGTCATAGGAGAAGAGATTCCTGAGGAGGTCGAGGACATCGATAACAAGAAAACCCCCGTTTGCCCTGTGCAAGGAACCGGCTTTTATCATCGAGAAATCCGTCACGGCGATGCCATACTGAAACCGGTGTTCGATCGTGCCAAAGATGTTGTAGTATGTCGGGTTCTTTTCAAATACACAGGGAGCGCCCTTGAGGTCCCTATTGTTCACGAGGACGTTCACCGTGTATCTCGTGAATGTCGGTTCGGCCTTCGGCATCTTCATAAATGGGAGGGGCGGCGCCGACTGCTCTTCGACGGTCTTAAAGTCTTCAAGATGCTCGAGGATATCCTCCTGAACGGAATCGAGATAGCCGACGATCTTCCCGTTCTCGGCGTATTTCTTCTTGAGATCGTCGATGAGGTGCCCTACCGCTGAAAGGGCCGCGTCTCGTTCGAGCTTGAGCAGGAGCTCCTTGAGAAGCTTTTCTCCTTCCCTCACCGCCCTCACAACGTCATCGAGTTTCTCCTGGAGGGCCTTGCCGATCTCCTCAATCCGTTTCTTGGTCTCGGGATCGAGGGCATCAAACTCCTCCTCCGTGAGGGGCTCGCCTGTCTTCTTCACCGGCACGATGATCAGGCCGCTCACCGTCTTCCGAATCGAGAAACCCTTCGCCTGGGCCTCTTCCTCAAGGCCGCTGAAGAGGTCACGCTGCTTTTTCTGGAATTCCTCGCCTATCCTGCTCTTCTGCTTCTCATACTCCTTGGACTCAAAGACCTTCGGTATCTCGATCCGCAGAGTCTTGACAAGCTCTTCCATATCTTTCTGAAAGACTGCAGCCTGACCGGGACTGAGAGAGATCGCCATCGTCATGTCGGGGTTCTTGAAGTTATAGACATAACACCAGTCCGACGGCACAGATTTCGCAAGGGACTGCTTCTCAAGAATCATCCTGATCGTCGATTTCCTGCCGGTCCCGTTCTCTCCGAGCAGGAAGATGTTAAACCCCGCGCTGTCGAGACTCAGGCCGAACTGAATAGCGCTCAGTGCCCTTGTCTGGCCAATGGTACCCTCAAGGGGCGGGAGTTCCTCCGTCGTTCTGAATGACAATACCGCTTCATCACAGCACTTATAAAGATCGTCAACACTCAAGCCCTTTATCATGACTCACCTCCGTGCGCCTGTATTCTTTCCGTCGAACATCGCAGATCGTTGTCTTGTCATATGACGACTCGTCAGCGAACCTTCCGGTCGTCCCTCATTCTGTGGGCCGCCTCCTATGCCCGCGGATGGTGTTCCCGGTAGACCTTCTTGAGCCTCTCCGCTGTGACCTTCGTATAGATCTGGGTCGTTGAGATGTCCGAATGGCCGAGCATCTTCTGGAGGGATCTCAAGTCCGCTCCCCCTTCAAGGAGATGAGTCGCAAAGCTATGCCTGATGGTGTGAGGCGAGATGTCAATCCCAAGCTGTTTCCCGAAGGTCTTCATCGTTTGCCAGAATCTCTGCCGCGTCATCGAGCCGCCCCTGGCAGTCACAAAAACAGACTCTGAAGAGCGTCTCCTGAGGAGGAGCGGCCGGTATACGGAGAGATACTCCTTCAGCTTCGCCGCAGCCCTCCCGTTCATCGGTACGATCCTTTCCTTCGCGCCCTTTCCCACAATCCTGAGAAAACCGGCATCGAAATGGATATCCTGGAGGCGGAGGGTCACCAGTTCACTGACACGAAGGCCGGAAGAATAAAGGAGTTCCAGCATTGTGGAATCCCTGAAAGAGAGGGCACCACCAATCGCTTTCCTGACCTTCCCGGCCGGGGCCTCAGAAACAGACAGGACATCTCTCACTTCATCAACGCTCAATGCCTTCGGGACCCTTTCCCATTTCTTGGGCGATCGAAGATTCTCGGTCGGGTCTTCGTCGATCACCTTCTCTGCGAGGAGAAACCTGCAGAATCCCTTTAAGGAGGAAAGAAAGCGGCAGATGCTCGATGCCGCGCAGTTCCGCTCCCTCATGTCATCGAGAAAGTCGATGATATCCGTCCTCGCAAACCGCCCGAGTTCCTTCTGTCTCGGTTTGAGAAATTCGGCAAATGCCCTCAGGTCCCTGCCGTAGGAGTCGACGGTATTTGTAGACAGGCCCTTTTCGACGGAAAGATAGGAGAGGAAATCATCAATGAACTGCACAGGGAAGATACTCCTCTATGCCCGTTGCATGTTTCAGTCTCGGGTAAAGCATTTCGGCAATTCGGTAAAGGTTGACCGTATCTTCACGGTTGTAAACGAGCAGAAGACGTCTCGCTTCCTCATTGCCACTCCTTGCCAGGTCCCAGAGCTTCACCGCATCATATCCGTCCATGCCCTTGACATCTTCATCCCGTTCGATGCCCAGAGAGGCCTCGAGCTTCTTCAGGCCGCCGTCGAATCCCAACCTTCTCGCTCCGTAGCAGAGGTCAAAGTGAGGCAGGTCGAACCTGATGCCGGGAAAGGCTTTCAGAAGAAAGGGGATGTCAAAGGAGGCCCCGTAGTATGTGATGAGACATTTGTACCCTTCGAGTTCCCTCTTGAGGTTGTCAGTCGTCAGATTTTCCCCTGCTATAAGGGATCTCGATTCATACCCGTCGTAGAGTCCTACAACCGTGACATACCCACCGCGGTTCGGCTGGAACCCGTTTGTCTCTATATCGAGACAGACTGCTTCTCCCTTAAAGGTCTCAAAGAGCCTCCAGTGTTCTCTCCTTCTGACGTTTTTCGCAAAAAAAGCTGCATTCCTCTCATCGAGCTTTTGGTTAGCGAGGGCAAGGGAATCATCAAAAAAGGTCTTCTTTTCAGGGGTGAGAAATCGAATATCGCCGCTATCGAGGAAAGCGTCCCACGTGAGGATGCCGTCCCTCCAGAGCCTTCTTTCGAGTTTGTCGCCGATCCCGTTCAGGATGCTGAAGGTGTTCCTTATCATGAATGATTCCTTATTCCGTCGTCATTATTATACCTGCTGAACCTTCGTCGGAACAACCGGTGTAATCGCTTCCGGAACATAATTCACGCAGTTCCTCGCTGTAACCGCCGTCTTCACGATAAATGAAGCAGGGCCTTTCGACCATGAGTCCCGGCCTCGCCTCTTTCACAGCCTCAACGAGGACCATCTTCGCCTCTGAGGACTGAGAAGCGTGGACGAATCTCAGCCGTTTAGCCTCCATCCCTCTCTCTCTCAGCGCATCCATGAGTTCAGCGAGCCGTTCCGGATGGTATATGACAAGAAACCTTCCCCGCGTGCGCAACAGGAGACTTGATGCCCGTGCCAGTTCAGAAAGCTTCAGTCTCAGTTCATGTCTCGCAACGGCCTTCTCCTCTTCAGGACTCATGAGACCAGTCTTCGGTCTTCTGAAAGGAGGGTTTGAAACGACGAGATCATAGGAGAATCTCTTGAGCATACGATCCGTCATCCCCCTTTCTGCAAGATCCCGTATGTCACGTCTGACAACGTTGACCCTGCCTTCAGGGCAGTTCTCCCTCACATTCCTTTCAGCAAGCTCTGCGAGACCTTCCTGAAGTTCAACAAGGACCACCTGTGATTGGGGATACTTCTTCGCCAGGAGTATACCAATAATCCCGGACCCGGCCCCGAAGTCAGCAATCCTTTTTGCGGTCTTGAGGTTCACAAAGGAATAGAGGAGAAGGGCATCCACAGAAAAACGGTAGCCCTTTCTTGACTGGTATATCTTGATATCGCGTATCGTATCGAGGGTAATCTCCATACCATCGTATAGTATCAGAAAAAGCCCGAAAAATGACTGGGAAGGAGATGTTCTTACGAACCCGTTGTCATCTTCTCCAGTAAGGGAATCAAGTCCTCAAACCTGTCGATGAGATGATCTGCATGTCTTATAACCTCAAGCGGTCTGTAACCGTAAGTCACGGCGACTGTGGCGACACCTGCAGACCTGCCGGCATCCACATCATAATTGCTGTCTCCGACCATGACAGCATCTCCGGGCTGAAGACCGAATTCCGTGAGCACCTTTATTATCGGAAGGGGTGAAGGTTTTCTCTCTGCCACGCTGTCGCTTCCGATGACGACCTCAAAATATTTTAAGAGCCCAAGCCTTTCCAGGACCATCCTGGACAGGCCTTCTTTTTTGTTTGAAATAACGGCCTTCCGGTATGGATCCAACCTTTCGAGGGTTTCTGCAACACCGGGATATGCCCGCGTATGGTCGGTGATATGTTCCGTATAATGTTGCAGAAACCTCTTCATGATAGCAGGCCTCGATGATGCGTTTTCATAACCCGTTATCTTTTCGATGAGGCGTGTCAGCCCTTCACCAACCAGATTCACGGTCTCCTGAACCGTAACCCGCCGGGAAGAGTAGGGCTCAAGGGCATAGTTCAAGGCCTCTGTTATGTCCCGACTCGAATCGATCAGGGTACCGTCGAGATCGAAGATGATGAGCTTGAAAGGCATAAACGATTATACCTCAGGGGAAAAGCGAGTCACTTGGCCGCAATCTTCAAAAGAAAGTCTGAAGCTCGGTTATGATGGCGTGCTTATATCTATCTATCGAGCAGAATGCTTCTCTGCTACCTGTATCCTTATCGCCGCCCTTTCGATCGCTGCCTGGGCCCTGGCAAAATCGATCTTCTCTGCCTGCTTCAGCCTCTCTTCAGCCCTCTTCATCGCGGATCTGGCCCTCTCGACGTCGATATCCTCGGATCGCTCTGCGCTGTCGGCAAGTACTACTGCCCTCTCCTGCCTGATTCCGGCATACCCGCCGCTCGCAAAGATATATCCCCCTTCACTCCCCTTCTTATAGCTGATCATCCCGACCTTAAGGGTCGTGACGAAGGGGGCATGTCCCGGCAGCACACCGAATTCCCCCTCGCTGCCGACTGCCGTGAATTCATCCACATCGTCACTGAAGACAGAGCCGTAGGGCGTGACAACTTCCAATCTCATTCTATTTTCCATATCCCAAACCCCAAAAGATCGTCGTGTTTCACCGTCATTTCGTTGTCGGAAAGCAGCAGACTCAGTGGCCCGACAACGGAATCACTCTCCAGTCTCTCTATCTGCTCCACCCAAGTTTCTTGGCGTTTTCTTCCACATCCTCTATGCCGCCGCACATATAGAAGCACTGTTCTGGGACGTCGTCATACTGTCCGTCGACGATCGACTTAAAGGCCTTTATTGTATCGGCGACCTTGACGTATTTGCCAGGCCTTCCGGTAAAGACCTCTGCAACGTGGAAGGGCTGACTCAGGAACCTCTGGATCTTTCTTGCCCTCGCGACGGTGATCTTGTCGTCTTCGGAAAGCTCCTCCATACCGAGGATGGCAATGATGTCCTGGAGTTCCTTGTACCTCTGGAGTATGGTCTGGACGCTCCGGGCAACGGCGTAATGTTCTTCTCCGATAACCTTGGGATCAAGTATTCTCGACGTTGAATCGAGCGGGTCAACAGCCGGGTATATGCCGAGCTCGGAAATCTGCCTTGAAAGAACAACCGTACCATCGAGATGGGTAAAGGCCGTCGCAACTGCCGGGTCGGTGAGGTCGTCGGCAGGGACGTAAATCGCCTGCATAGACGTGATTGCGCCTTTCTTTGTCGTTGTGATCCGTTCCTGGAGAATTCCCATCTCCGTCCCGAGGGTAGGCTGGTATCCAACGGCAGAGGGCATTCTGCCGAGGAGGGCAGAAAGCTCGGCGCCAGCGAGGGTATATCTGAATATGTTGTCGATAAAGATGAGCACGTCCTGCCCCTCGTCCCTGAAGTATTCAGCGCAGGTAAGGGCCGTAAGCGCAACCCTCGCCCTCGCCCCGGGAGGCTCGTTCATCTGTCCGTAAATGAGCGCCACCTTTTCGAGAACGCCTGAATGTTTCATTTCGCCGTAGAGGTCGTTCCCTTCCCTTGTCCTCTCGCCGACGCCTGCGAAGACCGACACACCACCATGCTTCATCGCTATATTATGGATCATCTCCATGATGACGACGGTCTTTCCAACACCTGCCCCTCCGAACATCCCCATCTTGCCGCCCCTGACAAAGGGGACGAGGAGGTCGAAGACCTTGACACCGGTCTCGAAGACCTGTGTGACAGGCTCCTGGGATGCAAAATCGGGCGCGGTCCGGTGGATCGGCAAGCGGGTTTCCGTTTGAATCGGACCCTTCTTGTCAACGCCTTCACCGATAACATTCATGATCCTGCCGAGGACTGCCTTCCCCACCGGTGCGGTTATCGGCTGGCCCGTATCGACGGCATCTGTTCCTCTCACGAGTCCGTCGGTAGCAGACATCGCAACGGTCCTTACCTTGTTTTCGCCGAGATGTGCGGCGACCTCAAGGGTAAGCTTGATGTCGGGAATACCCTTTGCTTCGTCACCCTTCTGATCGATCGTCACGGCATTCAGGATATCAGGCAGTTTTCCTTCGAATTCGATGTCGACAACGGCTCCGATAACCTGCGAAACTTTTCCTGTATTCATTCTCTACCCCCGTTTTCTATCTAATGTTGTTGAGATTAAGACCAGGAAATCTCTCAGCCTTAACGTCAACCTCGTGTTCTTAACCCTTCAGCGCCTCAACACCGCCGACAATATCCATAAGTTCTTTCGTAATGGAGGCCTGTCTCGCCTTGTTGTACTGGAGCGTCAGGCTTTCGATCACGTCGTTGGCGCTCTTCGTCGCGTTCTCCATGGTCGTCATCCTCGCAGCCTCCTCTGATGCCTGTGACTCAAGGAGCGCCCGGAAGACCTGAATCTCCACATTCTTGGGCAACAGCGTGTTAAAGATCTCCTCAGGAGAGGGCTCAAAAATGATGTCCCCTTCCAGACTCTTCTCACCCTCTTCCTCCTCCAGGGACACCAAAGGGAGGAGCCGCACCACAGAGACATGCTGGGTCATGACGGTCTTAAACTCATTGTAAATGATGACGACCTCATCAACGGCTTCGTTGACATAATCCTCTATGATATCCTTCGCCACTTCCTGTGCACTGGAATAGGTGACCCTGCCCGAAAGTCCTGTCCAGGAGTTCCGTATCGGGATGTTTCTCCGCTTCAAATAATCAACGGCCTTCTTGCCGATCGCACTGATGACGATATTGAACCCTTCGTCCCTTAGGCCTGCGACATGTTTGGTTGCAGCCTTCACAATATTCGTATTAAAAGCCCCGCAGAGCCCCCTGTCGCTCGTGATGACGATGACCTGAACGGTCTTCCTCGGTCTGGCTGCCAGGAGGGGATGGATACCTGTCTCGGTGTTCCTCGCAATGTTCTTAAGGCCCTCTCTCATTATCTCTGCATAGGGCCTGAGATCGAGCATGCGGGCCTGTGACTTCCTGAGCTTGGCAGCGGCGACCATCTTCATGGCCTTCGTAATCTGCCGGGTGTTGTTAACAGCCCTGATTCTTCTCTTGATGTCCCTGAGCGTCGGCATTGATTTTTTTAAGCCTTTGGCTGGAAGGTCTTCTTGAATTCATCCAGCAACTTTGCGAGTTTATCCTTGACGGAGTCATCGATGACCTTCTTTTCCTTTAACTCTTTCCTGAGCTCTCCTCCCCTGTCCCTCACATAGCTCAGGAGCTCCTCTTCAAACTTCCCGACCGATTCAACGGCAATATCGTCAAGATAGGCGTTGGCGCCGGCAAAGAGCACGATGATCTGGTCCTCCGCAGGCAGGGGAGAATACTGTCCCTGCTTCAAGAGCTCCACCATCCTCTTCCCGCGCTCGATCTGTGCGAGAGTTGCCTTGTCGAGGTCGCTTCCGAACTGGGCAAAGGCAGCAAGCTCGCGAAACTGTGCAAGGTCCAACCTGAGCGTCCCTGCAACCTGCTTCATGGCCTTTGTCTGGGCAGCGCCGCCGACGCGGCTGACCGAGAGACCGACGTTCACCGCAGGCCGCACGCCTGCATAGAAGAGTTCGGGCTCAAGGTATATCTGACCGTCGGTAATCGAAATAACATTGGTCGGGATGTATCCCGACACGTCTCCTGCCTGTGTCTCGATAATCGGCAGTGCCGTCAGGGACCCGCCTCCGAGTTCGTCGGACACCCTTGCGGCCCTTTCCAGGAGTCTTGAATGGAGGTAGAAGACATCACCCGGGAATGCCTCACGTCCGGGAGGCCGCCTGAGAAGGAGCGAGAGCTGTCTGTAGGCCGTTGCCTGTTTGCTGAGATCGTCATAAATGATCAGGGCGTGTCTGCCGCTGTCCCTGAAATACTCGCCCATGGCACAGCCGGTATAAGGGGCTATGTACTGAAGGGGAGCAGGCTCGCTCGCCGTCGCCGAGATGACAATGGTATGCTCCATTGCGCCTTGCTCTTCAAGGATCTTCACAACACGGGCGATATTTGATTGCTTCTGCCCTACCGCCACATAGATGCATGTTACGTCCCCGCCCTTCTGATTGATGATCGCATCGATACCGATGGCGGTCTTGCCTGTCTGGCGGTCGCCGATGATAAGCTCCCTCTGTCCCCTTCCAACGGGGATCATGGAATCGATGGCCTTGAGTCCTGTCTGGAGGGGTTGATTGACCGGCTGTCTGTCGATAATGCCGGGGGCAACCATATCGACAATTCTCATCTCCTTGGTGTCGATGGGGCCTTTACCGTCAATGGGCTGTCCTATAGCGTTCACGACCCTTCCCCTCAGCGCGTCCCCCACAGGAACAGACATGATTCTGCCCGTACGCTTGACAATATCTCCTTCATGGATCAGGGCGTCTTCACCGAAGAGAACAGCTCCGACCGTGTCTTCTTCAAGGTTCAGGGCCATTCCCATGATGCCGTTCGGAAATTCGAGGAGTTCCGACGCCATGCATTTGTCAAGGCCGTATATCCTCGCAATACCGTCGCCCACGGAAACGACGGAGCCGATCTCGCTGACATCGACCTTCTTCTCGAAGTCCGTTATCTGTTTCTTTAAGAGTTCACTGATCTCTGCGACATTAATCTCCATAGAATCACCTCTTTATAAGATCATCTTTAAGAAGCCGTAACTGGCCCTTTATACTGCTGTCGTACATGGTGCTCCCAACCTTTACCAGCAGCCCGCCGAGGAGAGAGGGGTCAACACGATACTCAAGGTCAATATCCCTTCCCGTGAGCCGCTTCAGTGAAGCCTTTAGAGCGTCGTCATATTTTCTGTCCGTGTCGATGGGGGTCACCACAAAGGCCCTTGCCCTCTTCTTCTTTTCGAGATAGAGCGCCGTCATACTCTCTATGAATCCGGGGAGGGAACCGATGACCGACTCTTCTGAGAGATGGAGAATGAGCCTTATGGTATAATCGGAGAGTTTCAAACCTCCCGGACCCTTTCTCAGTATTCTCTCCCGCTCTTCGCCGGTAAAGAGGGGGTTTTCGAGGAGGCCTCTGAATTCGTGGCTTTTCCCCATGAGCTCCTTCACTGCCGTGAGTTCCGCCACCGCCCCTGGCACGTCATCAACGCCGACCATGTTCAGGAACATCTTCGCGTATCTCTTTATCGATGCCTTGGCGCTCTTCAATTCTTTGCCTCCATCTTTCTCAGAGATTCTTCGATGAGCCTCACCTGTTCCTCTTTCGCGAGTTTTCCCTTCAGTTTCTTTTCGGCGAGTTCCATGGCGATCTCGACGGCTTCGGCCTTTACCGATTCCTTTGCGAGCTTCAGTTCAAACTCGATGTTGCTCTTTGCCTGCTCAAGGATCTTCTGCTTCATCTGTTCACCACTCTCTATGAGACGCTCTTCCTCGGCCTTGGCCGACTGTCTCGCCAGGGCAAGGATCTCCTCTATCTCCTTCTCCTTAAGCTTCAGCCTCTCTTCGACCTCGGCAAGGCCTTTCGCCGCAAGCTCTTTCGCCTCCTGCGCCTCCTTCAGGGTCTTCTCGATGAGTTCAGTCCGCTGTCTGAGAAATGCCCTCAAGGGCTTGTTGAGGAATTTGACGAGGATGAAGACGAGAATCGCGAAATTGACGATCTTCCAGAGCCACTCCTTCCATTCTCCGCCATGAGCAGCCTCCTCTGCGCCGAAGGCGAGTCCTGTAAGAGTGAATTGCAAAACAAAGAACGCGAGAGGAACAAGAAATCCACAATGGCGAATCGTGAATCGTGAATCGTGAATGCTCTTCCTCATGCCCCCACCAGCTTTCTCACGATCTCATCCGAAAATTTCTCGACATCGCCGCGCAGACGCTCCCTTGCCTTTTCAGCCTCGGCCTTCAACTCCTGCCTCGCCTTTTCGATAAGATCGGATGCCTGGAGGTTGGCTGCATCGAGGACCTCCTTCTGCCTGTCCAACGCCGCGTTTCTTATCTTCTCAAAGAGCTCCTTTGATTTCGTTCTCGCTGCCTGAAGTTCCCGGTTCATCTGTGACAGGCCTTCTTCCTTTCTGGCGCTCAATTCCTTTGCTGCGGCAAGGGCGCCGCGGGTGGAATCATCTCTTTTTTGGAAGAGCGTGAGAAGAGGCTTAAAGAGTATGATATTGAGAATATACAACAGCGCAAGAAAATTCACGAGCAGGACAAAAAACCAGGCATTCAGTTCGAGCATTTCGGCTTTCTCCTCATCGAATTCTGAGTCTAGGCAGATTATCACAGGAGCAAAAAGGTTGTCAAGGACTTGGGGCTGTCGGCAGATGCGCCAGATGAGAGTCCGTGTCATGCGGAAAACCGCCGTGGGAAGGCATTTCTGGGAAGCGATAACGTCAGCATAATGATTTATTAATTTTTTTAATAGACCCTAACATTGCAAACGATGGCAAGGCAGGCATGGATCGGAGCCCTGTACATGCGATGCGATTCCGGAAATGAGGTGCTTGAGGAGTCCGCCGAAAGATATCCCGTATTGAGTTTACAACGGCAGTCGGCAACAACTAACGGTATCACAATACAAGGCTTCTCACCATACCTGCCTTCCCGAACAAGATAGTTTTATGCAACTGGAAGGTAGACTTGTGCTAGGATAAGGCCGGGATGATCATGTTTTCCGAAAGGCTCAAGGAACTCGAGATGCAGAGACTCCGCAGGTCCGTGAAGGACAGATCGGACGTTCAGAGTTCGCACATATGCCTTGACGGAAGGGAATGCATCAACTTTGGCTCCAACGACTATCTCGGTCTTTCAGGCAATGAGGATCTCTGCCGCGCTGCTGAGGATGCCATGAAGGAATTTGGCTTCGGCAGCGGAGCTTCACGGCTTCTTGCCGGCGGGACCGTCGTTCATGGAAGACTGGAAGAAGAGATCGCCCGTTACAAGGGTTCTGAAGCCGCCCTCCTATTCAATTCCGGCTACAGCGCAAACACCGGCACGATCCCTTCCATCTCCGAAGCGGGTGACGTCATATTCAGCGATGAACTGAACCACGCGAGCATCATTGACGGGTGCCGGTTAAGCAAGGCGGCCACGGTAATTTATCGGCACCGTGATATTGATGATCTCGATGAACTCATGGAGAGGGAAATGCTGAGGAACGGGAAGGGAAAGGCAGGCAGGTTCATCGTAATAACCGACACGGTCTTCAGCATGGATGGTGACATTGCGCCTCTTGATCGGATATCCGAAGTCTGCAGGAGGTACAACGCTGTCCTCTATCTTGACGACGCTCATGGAACGGGCGTACTCGGCAGCGGGAAAGGCGCTCTGTCCCATTTCGGTATCGCTCCTGAGCCCTGGATGATTCAGATGGGAACCTTTTCTAAGGCGCTGGGATCATACGGGGCCTTTGTTGCCGGAACGGAAGACGTGATCCGATGGATAACAAACCGTGCCCGGAGCTTCATGTTTTCGACTGCTCTGCCGGCATGCATTGCCGCAGCATCCCTGAAGGCATTGGAGATTCTGAAAGGCCGTCCCTATTTACGAGAAAGGCTCCTGAGCAACCGTGACAGGCTCTTAAAAGGCCTTAGGGAAGCAGGGTATGTTACCGGGAGTGAGACTCCGATCATCCCCCTGAGACTTGGGGAGATCGACAGGACGATAGCTGCGTCAGAGTATCTCTTCTCCGAGGGAATATATGTTCCCGCTATACGGCCGCCCACGGTGAGGAAGCCGAGACTGAGGATAACGGTCACCGCCTCTCATACCGATGAGGACATCGATCGTCTGCTGGAGGCATTGGGGGAAGCAGGAAAGATGTAGGGACGCCCCCTGCGTGCGCTCTCCCGTTGGTTCACAGAACTGCAGGAAACACATATAAAAAGTTTCAAAATAGAATAGACATAATCAGAAAATCTCCCCTCGCCCCTCTTTTGCAGAGAGGGATTTCCCTCCCTTTGGAAGAGGGAGGTTAGGAGGGATTTTACAAATAGAGTTCATACTATTATGAGTCCATTAATAAAAAAGGCGGGTCAAAAGACCCGCCTTTTTTGCTGCTTGGCGTTACGCTTACGCTTTACGCGTCACGCATTAGAAGCTGAGCTGGATTCCGTGTCTTACCGAGTAGGCATTGCTTGAGCCGTGAACCCCTGTAGGCGTCACGGTGTCAAAGAAGCCTTCGGCAAAGAGGTAGCCGCCCTCGACCCAGTAGGTAAGGTTCCTGTCGATCTTGTACTGCACGTTAGCGTCGAGTTCAAGGCCGATCTTCTTTGACGTACCAGTGGTTGACGTGCCGTTGGCCAGCGCCACCTTATTATCCTTTACAGCATTGAGCCAGTATCCGGACACATTTGCTCTGAGGTCCTTCATAAGGTCGGCGTCTGCAGAGAGCTTAACATACCAGGTGTTGCAGAGGCCGCCGTACTGCTGTCCGCAGGCGTTCACCGTACGGTAGTCATAGACGTAGGTGTAATGCTGGATTGCGCTCTGGCTGGTTACGAATGAGCCTAACTTGTCCTCATGCGTAGTGTCCTTCGGCCCGCTTCCATAGGCAAAGTCGAGGCCGAGCATCACAGGTTCAAGCTTGTAATTGGCGCCGAACAGGAAGGCATAGCCGTTAAACTTCAGGTCGCCGCGCAATGCGGTGGCGGTGTGATCGATCTTCCCGGCCTGCAATTCTCCGTCAGCCTTAAGGCCGAATCCTGAAATGTTCGTGTTGCCCCTCAAGCCGAAGTTCCAGAAATGGATCGGAAAACTAGTAGCGTGCGTGCCTCCCACAGGAGCGCCTGTCTGGTCGTTGACAAAGGTTGCATCGCCGCTCACTGAGCTGTTCTTGTCGAAGTTGTAAACACCGAGTGCCACGTATCCGTCGGCATCGTCACTGAAAGACAAGTTGCCTTCCCTGAACTTGATGGCGAGCAAGCTGATATGGAGCTCCTTCATTGGGTCCGCGAAGACGACGATGGCATCATCGCCGTACTTGGTGTGGTCAAAGAAGAGGGAGTTTCCGAGGGCAAGCGGCATATGGCCGATCTTCACGCCCGCAGGGACCCCGAGGAGACCCGATCCTTTATAGAGGATCCATCCCTGGAGCACGCTGAAGGTACCTCTCTTCGCATCGCCCACATTATAGATACCTGAGGCATTGCTCGAGCCCGTTCCTGGATTATTAGGATCCTTGGTGCTGTTACCCCAGACAAACACATCAGAGGACTTGTTGCCGTCAACGTCGCTACCGGCCTCAACCTGGATAAAGCCCTCGGTGTTCGGTGTCACCTGGGCATCGACGGAGAGCCTGATCCTCGAATCGTAGTACTGCTTGTAGTCACCCAAGTCCTTGTTGAAATCAGTGTTGTTGTTCTGGTAATCACCCCTGAACCTGATCTCACCACCGATCGTGATCTGCGATGCTCCCTTTGCCGTAACAGCCTGGGTCTCAGCCGGGATTTCGGCATGAATGGCAAAGGCGCTGGCTGCAAAGCCGAGTACAAATACGACGCCTAAGATTAATGCTAAATACTTTTTCAATTCCTAACCCTCCTTCTTTCAAGGTTAGTAAGATTTTTCCCCGTAAAACGGGGTTTTTCCTGTCTCATTCGGCATATCCACACTTCTCTGTCTGTCCTTTATCACCTCCCAACCGTAAAATCCGCTTCCTTAAAATGGAAGCCCGTCGCCAATAAAAGCTATAGTATGAGGTATCGCTTCACCAGGCACTCATTTTTATAGGCAATTTATATCATTCTCCGTCTCTCTTTGTCAAGTTTTTTCTGCCTCCACGGCTCGCCTCCGCCAACGCCATCTTTCATAGCAAAAAGAAGGCCAGAAATCTCGGGACAACACCCTCACTCCGCCAAAGCGCACCAATTCTCCATTTTTCGACCAACAATCCCGAATGCCGCTCCGCACCCCGGCAATCTCCATACCTTATCTTTGTGGCAATTTTACAACAGGGTGTGGATTTTAGAGACAATGGCTGGTTCAGTCATAAGTGGCAGATCATACGTTTTTACTTATAAATCAAGGAGGTTACCATCACATTTCACTGGACAACGGACACCCGTCACTCACGGAACGGCTGGTTTAGGCTATACTTAGAGGCGATGAAAATTATTCATAGGACAGTGCTCAAGGAATTGGCGCTCTCCTTTTTACTAAGCCTTATATCCCTGAATTTCTTTCTTCTCATGGAAAAAGTCCTGAGGTTAAGCAGACTCCTTTCCGGCGTCGGCGCCTCCATCTCGGATATGCTGATGATTATTGCCTATATCCAGCCGCAACTGACGACCCTCACCATCCCTATGTCATTACTGCTGTCGGCACTCCTGGTATATGGAAGGCTGAATGCCGACAGCGAACTCACCGCCATGAGGGCAGCGGGCATGTCTTTCAGAGGTATATCTGCTCCCCTCTTTGTCCTCGGCACGGTCTGTTTCTTTCTCAGCCTCCTCGTAAGCTTTTCTTTGAGCCCCTTTTCAGCGCTCCGTCTCAGGGACTCGCTATCGAAGATTATCATGGAGCGCGCTCCTATGGCGATCGAGGCCGGCGTCTTCAACACTGCCTTCAAGGACCTCGTTGTTCTCGTCAGAGAAAAACCCACACCTGACAGACTGCGAGGCATCTTTATTTACGACAGCAGGAACCGGACAGAGCCGAAGGCCCTGACAGCCAGGGAGGGTCGGATATATGCCGACAGCGGCAACAACCTCTCCCTTTATCTCAAGGACGGCTACATCCATATCGGTAAGGCGGAAGGCGCGATAGAGATCTTTTTCGACGGATATAACATCTCGCTGAATCTGTCAACAGAGGGCCCCTTACGAAAGAACAGCGAGATGACCCCCTTCGAACTCCTCAGGGAAGCGAGGGGAAAGGATGGCCGCGACCGCATATCCCTTCTCCTCGAATTTCACCGACGGCTGTCCCTTCCGTTTCTCTGCCTGCTCCTCATATTTCTCGGCCCGCCCCTCGCCTTGATAGCAGGGAAATCAGGCAGGCTTGGGGGGCTGACGATCGGACTTGCCGTCTTCACGGTCTTCTATGTCATCCTCGTGTATGGTGAAAATTTGGTTCGATCGGGGACAGTGCCCCACTATACCGGCGCATGGATGCCTGTTGTCTTACTCGCCATAGCGTCCGTCTGGTCTTTCGGAAGGGCGGCGTCACGATGACGATAATCCAGCGGTACTATCTGAAGGAATTCTTTCGTCTCTTTGCAATCCTGGCGCTTGGCCTCGCTCTTATATCCAGCCTCATAGAGCTCATCGACAAGGTTGAGGGGTTCATACAGTACAATGCCCCCGTCAGCTCCCTCCTCCTCTATTCGGCGCTCAATATCCCGCGGTATCTGGTGTACCTCATGCCGGTGGCGGCCCTCATGAGCTGCCTCTTTGTTTTCGGCCAGGCAGGCAGAAGGAAAGAGACCGTAGCTGTCAAGGCATCGGGCGGCAGCACAAAAGAACTCATGAAACCATTTATCTTTACGGGCATTGTCCTCTGCGTTGTCGGCCTTCTCATGAGTGAGTTCGTTGCTCCTGATCTGACGAGACGTGCCCATAAACTCAAGGACACTGTCACGAAGAGAGAGAATGTCTCGGCATTCAAAGAGGGAACTGCCTGGCTGAGGGCCCGGGACTGTATCATCAAGATAGACCTCTATCTGCCTGATAAGGGGCTCATTAAGGGTGTCAGTATTATGAGGCTCCGGGATGATCTCCTTACCGAGCGGATTGAGGCCGAATCAGGCGAATGGCGTCCTGTGTGGGGCTCGCGCGACCAGGAAAGGAGTGAGAAACTTGAGAGCACCGGGACCTCGAAGGATGTCCGTGGCACATGGTACCTCGAAGGGGTAACGGACTACGACATAAAGACCGGGGAAGTCAAGAAACTCAAGGAGATGCAGTCCGACATCATCGACTCACCAAACGTCATTGGTAAGGGGATGCAGCAGCCGGAAGAAATGAATGTGAGGGAGCTTTTTGCATACACGAAGAGACTGAAGGAAGCTGGGGTAAAAAATACCAAGCTCCTCGTGGATATCTATTCACGGTTGTCTTATCCGCTCATCAATGTCATCATGCTTGTCGTCGGAATCTCGCTGGCGACGAGGGGAGAGATAAAAAGCGGCCTCGTCACTACCGCCATCGGGATATTCATAAGCCTCCTCTACTGGCTGGGATTTACGGCGTCCCTCGCTATGGGATATACGGGGATTCTCAGACCGATTTTTGCAGCGTGGCTTGTCCCCCTCCTTTTTTGCGGCGCGGCCCTTTATCTCTTCAGAGGAATACCTGAGTAAATGGATCTACCTTGCGCCCTTTTCGAACGTCTCACTCGTATTCCCACAGCGACGGTCCGCTTCCCTTGAGACTTATTACGTATGCCCTCACTTCGTCCCGGTAAGACTTGCGCAGATGCCTTGCCTTGTCCCCGATCGCGTATTTCACGTCGTCAAGCTGACACACGGGCATAACCTCCATCGTCGTATTCGTTATGAAGACCTCCCCTGCAGCATACAGGTCTTCCCTCGTAAACTCGCCTTCCTCGACCGCCATGCCCTCCCTCACCGCCAGGTCAAGAACAACCTTCCTCGTAATCCCGTCAAGGATCCCGCACCCAAGAGAAGGCGTGCGAAGGACACCATCCCTGAAAAAGAATATGTTGCTGATGGTCCCTTCCGTGACATGTCCCGAGACATTGAGCATCACGGCTTCGTATGCCCCATGGTTCTTCGCCTCTATCTTCGCAAGAATGTTATTGAGAAAATTCAGCGATTTTAACTGGGGATTCAGGGCATCGCTCAGGTTTCTCCTTGTCCCCGCTATGATGAGTCTGATCCCGTGCTCATACAGCGATCTCGGGTAACCCTTCATCTCCTCCGCGATGATAACGAAGGTCGGCTCTTTACAGAGTTCGGGGTCGAGTCCGATAGGTCCGTACCCCCGTGAAAGGGTAATTCTTATATAGGCGTTTTTCAGGGCGTTCGCCTCAAGGGTCTCGTAGATCGCAGTCTTCATCTCATCGGCGTCTTTCGGCATCGTAAGCCCGATCATCGACGCAGAGCGATACAATCTCATGAGATGTTCATCAAGGAGAAAGATGACGTCGTCGTACGCCCGCACCGTCTCGTAAATGCCGTCACCATAGAGAAACCCATGGTCAAATACCGAGACCCTGGCCTCTGCCTTTGGAACAAGCCGGTCATTGAGATAGACAAACATGATAAGAAGTATACCATGAAGACAGGCGAAGTTCCTGGTGTGGTTCTTCAGCCTTCGGAAGGGGAGCGCTATGCTATCAGTTTGTCGAAGGGATAGCTTTTCAGGTAGGTGAGAAACTCGTCCACTGCGTGGGACGCGATGGCATTTTTATGAAAGAGCAGGGAGAAGTCCCTGAGGAATTTCTCCTCCTTCACACTCAGCAATCTGAGCGTGCCGTACTTATTCTCTTTCCTGGCAGCCCATCGGGAGACGATCGAGATGCCGATACCGCTTTCCACGGCCTCTTTGATTGCCTGCGTGCTCCCGAGCACCATCGATACCTTCATGTCATGGGTGCTTATACCGTGCCTGTTGAGGTATTTTTCCACGATCTGGCGTGTCCCCGATCCTTCCTCCCTCAGGATAAAGGGTTCCTTGGCGAGATCAAAGATTGAAATCTCTCTCTTCTTCGACCACGGATGCATGGCTGAAACGATCACGACAAGTTCGTCCTGAATGAGTTTCTCGATGATGACCTTCTGTTTTGTCACATCGCCTTCGACAAGGCCGATGTCGATGTTCCCTGAATTCAGGAGTTCCACGACCCGCTTCGTATTGCCCACGAGGAGGTGGACCTTGATCTTCGGATGGTTCCTCTTGAAATCCGTCATAACGGCAGGCACCACGTGATTGCCGATCGTCGTGCTTGCGCCGATGCTGATACTGCCCTTGACGAGACCCGTCAGTTCACCGATATTTTTTGAGGCAGCGGCATAGAGGGCGAGGATCTCCTTCGCATACTTATAGAGGATCTCTCCTGCCGGTGTGAGCACGACGGTATTGGAGGACCTGTCGAAGAGCTTCGTCTCGTAAAGTTCCTCGAGGGCCTGTATCTGGAGGCTCACGGCTGGCTGAGTAAGGTGGATGATCTCTGACGCCTTTGAGAAACTGTTTGTCTCGGCAACGGTGCAAAAAACCTTCAGTTTATGATCTTCCATAATCATTAATTTTTCTTATGAGATTATAATGATCGCTATCGCGGAAAGTCAAGACAGGAACGGTCGAACCGGATACGGGGACTGACGTCAGGCGGGCCCGATGTCCCCTTTCCAGTAGAGAATCCTGCTGCACTGTGGACACTGAATGGTCTTTTCGCCTTTTTTCAGCTCCACGAAAAGCTGCGGGGGGATGTTCATGTGGCATCCCTGACAGACCTCACCCCGGGCTTCGACAACAGCCAATCTCCCCGTTGATTCAAGAACCTTGAGATAGAGTTCAAAGGCTTCCCTGTCAATCTGCGCAACGCTCTTGTCCCTTTGGGCCTTCAATCCCTCCAGTTCCCTTTCAGCCTCCGCCACCTCCCGAGCGAGTTGTTTCCTGAATATTTCCACCTTCTCCTTTTCGGCTTTGACCTTTTCCTCTTCGGCAGCAAGGTCTCTGTGAGCTCCATCGAGGGATTCCATGGATATGAGGATTTCATCTTCTATGCTGCCCCGCTCCTTCTCGGCCGTCGCTATTTCCTTCAGGTGAGCCTGGTATTCCTTGTTGTTCTTTATTTCGGAGACCCGGGCCTTCAACTTCTTAATCCGCTCGCCGATTTCATCGAGGGCCCGCTCTTTCTCCCGTTTCTTTTTCTCGAGGACATCGCACCTCTGCTTCTGCTTGTCATAATGGAGCTGAGCGTCTCTCAGGCCGTGCTCAACGGATGAAATTTTTCTGGGGATCGCGCTCATGAGGTCAGCCTTGCTCAGTATAGCGGAATCTATTCTCTGGAGCTCCGCAAGAAGTCTCAGTTGTTCCTTCACATACCCTCCGCTTCGCTGCTGGTGGGCCCACCAGGACTCGAACCTGGGACCAACCGGTTATGAGCCGGTAGCTCTACCAACTGAGCTATGGGCCCGAAAGAGATTTCATGAGTGAGCATGCACACGATAGGACTTTTTTCGGTTCGCTATTCTAAATGGTTGTCTCTTCTTAGGTCAAGGGTTTTCGACAAAAAGCGCCCGTAACCACTTGCTGCGCGAGGGATGCTTCAGTTTCCTGATCGCCTTCACCTCGATCTGTCTGATCCGCTCCCGCGTAACATCAAATTCCTGACCGAGCTCCTCGAGGGTATGGGGTCCGCCTTCACCGATGCCAAATCTCCTCTTGATGATCTTCGCCTCCTTGGGATTGAGAGTACAGAGGACCTTATCGATCTGGGCCCGCAAATCATCGTTCATCGCCACATCAAGGGGAGAAAGGGTTGCCCTGTCCTCGATGAAATCCCCGAGATGGCTGTCTTCCTCGGCGCCGATCGGGGTTTCGAGGGACACCGGCTCCTTCGTTATCTTCAGGATCGTCCTCACCTTATCGGCCGGCATGTCGACCCTCGCAGCGATATCAGCGGGGGAAGGCTCATGGCCTAATTCCTGGACGAGTTCCCGGGCAGCCTTGGTGATGCGGCTGATCACGTCGACCATATGGACCGGGATCCGAATGGTCCTTGACTGGTCGGCAAGGGCCCGTGTGATGGCCTGCCTGATCCACCATGTTGCATATGTACTGAACTTGTATCCTCTCCGGTATTCGAATTTGTCGACAGCCCTCATCAATCCGATATTCCCTTCCTGAATAAGATCGGAGAAACTGAGTCCCTTTCCCATATACCTCTTCGCTATGCTTATCACCAGTCTCAGATTGGCCTCTATCATTGCACTCTTTGCATAAAAGATCTCGTCCGCAGCCTCATGGAGAACGGTAACAGCTTCTTTCATCTCCCCATAGGTGATACCGATGGCACGCTCACTGTTCTTTATTTGCTTCTTTATTGTTTTATCCTGTGCGTCCACCATGGCCTTCAACGCTTCTATGCGCTCCATCGCCTTCTTCAAGTCATCGGAGAAGGCATACATGACGTCTTCGTTCAGTCTGAGAGTGCTCACGGTTTCAAGAATTCTCTTGAGATTCTCTTCGAGGGACTTCACACCCTGAATGCGGAGAGCTTCATCGTGAGGAGTGAGCGCGTTCAGCCCGTCGAGGAGTTCTTTTCTTTCCCTGTGGAGACTCTTTATCCTGTCGACTATGTGAAAGAACTTCTCCCTGTCCTCCCTTTGATTCTCCTCCGTATCGTCATCGCTCTGTATGACCTCGGCAAGGGCTTCCTCTCCCTTCTTGACGAGGTCCCCGAGGGCCATCAGTTTCTCGACGGCGAAGGGAAGGGGAAAAATGGTCCTCATGATCTTCTCCCTGCCCAACTCTATCTTTCGTGCAAGATCAATCTCTCCTTCCTTCGTCAGAAGGGGAATGCTTCCCATCTCCTTGAGGTACATCTTGACCGGCTCAAATTCCCCTTCCATGAGGGGTTCCTTGTCCTCTTCTGACGCCTCTTCCTCTCTCTCCTGCCCATCGAGAAGTTCGGCATCTTCGTCGAATTCACTATCATCGTATTCAAAGTCTCCCCTCACCGCGCCTCCTTTATCAATTTCTGCCTCTCGGGCAACAGGGAATCGAGCAACTCATGTTCGCCCGAGCCTTCAGCCTCTTTGATCTTTTCATGGACCGCTTTGAGCCGTTCACGCTCTTTCCTCATGGTGATCTTTCTCATGCAGTCCTCGATATTCCTGTCAACCGTTTCGGGATCGAATCCGGGAGCGACGGTCAGCGTGGTAACAAGCCGCTTTTCTTCCTCTCCCAGGGACGAGATGACAGAATCCAGTCTCTCGCATCCGCCCTGGGCAGCCAGTCTTTCGAATATGTTCTTGACTCTTCCATTCCCAAATTCCTCAAGGGGAACCTTCTCCAAAATACGCTCGAGCTTATCAGGACAGGCTATGACGGCGCTCAGGAGAAGAACCTCCTCGTCGTACCTGACGGCCCATGACGACGCATCAGATGATGACTTCTCGGCACTTCCCTTCCCCTTCGGTCTCGTACCGATCCCCTTCATCCTTTCCCTGATGATCGTCTCACGGAAGCCCGTCCTTTTCGCGGTTTCGGCGATAAGGGCCTCTCTCATGATGGGATCCCCTGTTGCAGAGATGATCTCGATGGTCTCATGGACCGCCGCGGCCCCGTCCTTCCTCGAAGCGTCCAGGAGGAAATCGACTATCGACCGGGCCTTCGAGAGGAGTCTGCCGAAGGCCGCGGGTCCCTCGTTCCTCAGGAAACTGTCGGGGTCATCCTTTTCAGGCAGGAGAAGAATCTCTGCAGAAAATCCCTGCGCGAGGAGAAGAGGGATGGACCTCTTTGCCGCTGATTTCCCGGCTTCATCGCCGTCAAAGACGAGGACTGCCTTCTTCGAGAACCTCTTCAGTTTCTGGAGGTGACCGGATGTCAGTGCCGTACCGAGGGGAGCCACGGCATTGTTGAACCCGTACTGATGACAGAGGATAGCATCAAAATAGCCCTCCACGATAATTGCATACCCCTTTTCCCGTAAACCGTCTTTTGCAAGGTTCAGACCGTACAGGGTCTCACCCTTCTTGAAGAGCGGCGTGTCAGGTGAGTTGAGGTACTTCGGCTGCGAATCGTCCATCACCCTTCCCCCGAACGCGATGATACCGCCCTGTATGTCGCATATCGGAAAGATGATTCTGTCCCTGAAGGTGTCATAGATGCCCTTCTCTCCTGAAGAAACAGCCCCTGACTGGAGGATGAGGGCATCGGCAATTCCTTTCTGTCTGAGGGTCTTCGAGAGGAAATGCCAGTCCTTCAGTGCGTACCCGAGGGAGAATCTCCTGATGGTCTCATCGGTTATCCCCCGGGCCATGAGATATGAATGGGCTGCGCTCGATTTCTTGAGGTTCTCCGCGAAGATCTTTGATGCCTCTCTGAGTACCCCGTGGAGTTTCTCCCTCGTGTCGTCATGGCCGCTGTCAAAGGTAAAATGTTTCAGACTTATCCCGGCCTTTTTCGCCAAATGCTTGAGGGCCTCGGGGAATGAGAGGTTCTCATATTTCATGATGAACGTGACACTGTTGCCCCCGGCGCCGCAGCCAAAACAGTGGAATATCTGCTTTTCAGGACTGACCATAAAGGAAGGCGTTTTTTCGGAATGGAAAGGACAGAGCCCCTTGTAATTCTGGCCTGAACGTCTCAGCTCGAGATAGTCGGAAATTATATCAACGATATCAAGCCGTGCCCGAATTTCTTCGAGGAGCCTATCACCCTTCATACCGTATGGTAACAGTTTTGGTTCAAGAAGTGATAGTTCAAAAGACCACTGCGCTAAGGACAATCGTCGGAAGGGGAACTGACAGTCTTTCAGGGCTCCAGAAATCCCTTGACACGCTCGTTAACGTACTTGCCGTCTGCAAGGCCCTTTACCTTGGGCATAAGGATGCGCATGACCTTGCCCATATCCTGGAGACTCTTCGCCTCTGACTCTTCGATCGCATCGAGAATAATCTTGTCCAGTTCTTCACGGCCGAGTTGCTGAGGAAGGTATGACTGGAGTATCGCTATCTCCTCGCCTTCTTTGGCGGCGAGGTCCATCCTGCCGGCCTTTGTATACTGCTCGACCGACTCACGTCTCTGCTTCACCATGGAGGTGAGGACCGCGGTGATCTCATCCTCCGTAAGATCTCTCCCCTTTTCGATCTGACGGTTCTTCGTGGCAGCCTTCACCATCCTTATGACGGAGACCTTCAGGCTGTTCGACGCCTTCATGGCACCCTTGAGGTCTTCATCGAACTGGCGGGCAAGGGACATGCTATCTCGCTACTCTTACCTTTTTGAGAGCCTTCTTGCGAGCGGCAAGGGCCTTCTTTTTTTTCTTGACGCTCGGTTTCTCATAATGCTCCCTCTTCTTTACTTCGGAAAGTATTCCCTCTCTTTCGCACTGTTTCTTGAATTTCCTGAGAGCATTTTCAAAAGACTCATTCTCTCGTACCCTTATCGAGGGCATTCATACACCCCTCCTCCCCTTTGCAGATTCACGTGCCCGCCCGGACCAGGCAAAACTTCGTGGCCCTAATTTAGCAGTAACTTCCTCTGCCTGTCAAGGCGAGCTTGGCCCATACAGGAATTCCGCATCGGGGATCTTAGAGGCGAGAAAGAAAAGAAAAAAAGAGGCATTTGTGGATGGCGGCAGATTCGGGTGTCTTGCGTTTAGGGGACATTAGGGTGTCAAGAGGGCCATTTTAGGCGAAAATAGAAAAAC
>DASRZP010000049.1 GCA_035686305.1 Thermodesulfovibrionales bacterium
TAACAGTCTCAAAATAATATTTACAGATGTGCTCCCTATTATTGGTCATGCCCGAGATCCTTAGTCGGGCATCCATTCTGTTCAAAGTGGATTCCCGCCTTCGCGGGAATGACGGCCAAGAATGTGCAGACTATTATGAGACGATTAATAATGGAGAAATCTCGACGACTGCACGAGAAGACTCCCTGAGAGGCTCCCGTCAGAAGTATAAAGGGTAAACCTGTTGCCAGATTCTTGACAGTCCTACGTTCTTTCTGCTACTATGATCCAAAATAAACCATTTACTCCCACATCACAAGGCCAAACTCACGGAGGTCAACTATGCAATACTTGAATCATGACAGTATTGGCAAGATCTCGCATGAAACATTCAGGAAGCAACTACCATACCCATGGGTCAATATCCAAGGTACCTTGACCAGTGAGGGTTTCGAGCAACTGCGGACCACGCTCCCCGACGCTTCCCTGTTCGATAAGAAAGTCGGAGTCAAACGCGCCCACGGCCAGGGCTACCATGACCGGTATATCTTGCATTACCGTCCCGGCCTGCCACTGTCAGAACCCTGGAAGGAATTCATCGCAGAAATTCAAGGGAAAGGTTACGAAGCTTTCATCCGCAGGATGCTCGGCCTGCAGCCGGGTAAAGAGATCATCCTTACGATGGAGTGGTATTACGGCTGGAAGGGCTGCGGTGTCTCACCCCACTGCGACGCTCGCCGCAAAGTTGCAACCCACATCTTTTATTTCAACACCGAAGAAGACTGGGAGACGAGTTGGGGAGGCGATATTCTGATTATGGACGATGGCGGACGTTTCAAGGCTCATTCGGCACCGTCCTTTGACGACCTGAGAGTCGCTGCCTCGTTGGATCCCCGGGGCAACGGCAGCCTGCTTTTCATGAGGACCGAACATTCCTGGCACGGAGTGCGTCCGCTCCAATCTCCGCCCGATCCCCTGCGCAAGCTGTTCATTATCACCATCAACACCCCTACCATCCAGGTGTGGTGGCGGCGTCTGCGCGGTAAGGACCCCGATGGTTATCGCATCGGACCATACTCCGGGTCCGGGGCTTCCTCCGCTCGAGGGATCGCCTCGTGAGCCGTCGACGTCCCGAATTACGAAACGCGTGGAACGTGCAGCATGAAGGCAGCTGAGAAGAAGTTGCGTGGGCCGGCTTCATCCCCGCCGCTCTCACCCCGCATTGTTTCTTCCGGAGCCGGTCCGAATGCATCCGATGGCGCAAAGTACTCATCTATAGACCTTGGCGATTCCGAGCAAATCGTCTTGATGCTCATGCCTTCTGGACGGGGCACGCTTCGGGCGCAGGTTCAGGAGGTGCTATCGGCCATGGAAACAATTCTGGAAAACCAGTTACGGCCAATGACCGTAACAGTCCAAACGGTCTTTTTGCGCGATCCCGGTGACCAAGGAGAGTGCGAGCAACTCTTATCGGCTTACTACGGCGCACGTTTGCCCGTCACGAGCTTTGTCCTGCAGCCACCTTGCTCTGGTGCGGCTCTCGCTCTGGAGATCTGGACCATCGGCGGAACTTCGGTCTGCGTGGATCAACGCTGCCGGGAGGCCAGCGTCGTTTCGTATGACGGTATCCGCTGGGTCCATTGTGCCGGTATCATGCCAGCCGCGCCGACAAAGAACGCGTATAATCAGACCCTCGATGTGTTGGAGCGGATGCGCGCAACCCTGGATCGGGTCGGAAGCGGTTTTGAACACGTGGTCCGCACCTGGTTTTATTTGGGCAACATTACTGAACCGGAAGTGCATACGCATCGCTATGAAGAACTCAACCGCGCCCGGACCGACTTCTACCGCGATATCTCCTTTTGCCCCTCATTGCTGCGGCCGGATTCCCCCGGCAGCGTTTATCCTGCCAGCACCGGCATAGGTATGGCAGGCACCGGTCTCGTGGGAAGTTGCCTAACGTTGCAGACCAGGCGCAACGATATGTTCCTTCTGCCCCTGGAAAACCCCCTGCAGACGCCTGCTTACGCCTATGAACCTGGAAGCGAGCACCGAAGCCCGCAATTCTCGCGAGCCATGGCACTCGTTTCCAGAGACTACGTTATGACCTGGATCTCCGGTACTGCAAGCATTGTCAATGCAGAAAGCTGTCACCTGAACGATGTAAGAAAACAAACCGAACAAACCATCGACAACATCGAGCATCTCATTTCGCCGGAGAACTTCGCCGCTCACGGCGTTCATGGAGCAGGCGCCTTCCTCCATGATTTGGCCGCTGTCCGCGTCTATCTTAAACGACCTGAGGACTTGGAGAAGTGCAGGGCCGTATGTGAACGGCGCCTTGCTGACGTGCCATCTCTTTATATCACCGCCGATGTGTGCCGGCCCGAGTTGTTTGTTGAGATCGAAGGCATCACGTTTTCCCGATACCCGCTTACAGGCGCTTCACTTTGATTCAAACCATTGATCAGGCCGCGAAACGTCAAGGCCATTCCAACGCGATCTATGCCTTAACGACAAGGACAGAGCAGGGTGTGTGGCCGATCACCTTTGAGGTGACGCTGCCCATGAGAAGCCTTTGGAGACCCCTTCTTCCATGTCTTCCCATGACAATCATGTCAACGTGCTTCTTCTCCGCTTCTTCCACAATAAACTCATAGGGTTCTTCTCCTTCATGCACAATGGTCTCGCACTCGATCCCTTCCCCTGCGGCGTATTCTTTCACCGATGCGAGCAACCGGCGTGTCTCTTCTTCGGCCTTTTCGACGATTTGAGGAGCCATGGTTGCGTATTCCGGATTGACCTCGACCACCGATAGTACATAGAGCTTTGTCGAGCATGCCTTTGCAAGATTGATGGCCTCGCGGAGAGCCGCCTCGCTGTATTCAGAGCCGTCGGTTGCCAGGAGTATCGTCTTGAGCCCCGTGAGTGGACAGATCCGTGTTTCGATCATCTCAGTGTCCCCCCGATTTCAGGATCCCCGATGCTGCGAGGACCAGCACGAGCACTTCGATGATCGCGATCACCCCGTAGATCATATCCTTCTTCCTGAAGAGTACCGGTATGATCCTTAAGTAACAGAGGATCGTCACGCCGGCAAGGAAGACTATGCCGAGAAAATTCAGAAAGTCCCCTTTGCCGAGCATACCGATCCATGACCAGCCGGTATGGATGTTGGTCGCAGCAAGATACTTATGTACCGACAGTCCCCAATATTTCGGAAGATCGCTCACGGGGATATGGGGTGTAAGGATCCCGGTAAGATAAACCACGAATGTCACGATGAGCGTGAGCAGTCCTGCCTTCATGCCCAGATCAAGAACTTTCGCATAGGCGAGCTGTTCCTCCGTCGCCTTCACTTTCTTTTCCATAGAATTCCTCCTTGTTCATTGAAAATCATCGGGTCTTTTCTTAAGCTCCGTACCGACCTTCCCCGTTATTTCCAGATTCCCAACCCCTTCAGCAACGCCCTCAAGCCTGCGAAGAGGAGCATGGCTATGACGATATAACGAACGGCCGCGGGTTTGGTCCTTGCGAGAATCCGCACACCCACGATGGAACCGAGCATGATGCCGATGATTGACGGGACAACCATCATGGGCAATACGGCACCGTTGTTCACGTAAATCCAGGCCGCCGAGGTGTCGGTGATGGAGAGCAGGAACTTGCTCGTTGCGACAGAGACCTTCAGGGGCGCGCCCATCATGATGTTCAAAACCGGCACATTTGCCCATCCCGCGCCAAGTCCGAACATGCCCGCCATGATGCCGATGAGAATAAAGGTTGCAAGACCCTGGGGTGTCCTGTGTATCTTCCAGTTAATGTCCTGGCCTGTCGACGCCTCATGATAAATACCGTTTATCCTGAGGGCCGTCGAGAGCGCATCAGCCTCCCTGACTTCAGGGTACTCGGACTTCTTTGCCATGAGCATGATGAGCACGATGCCGAGTATGGTGCCGCCCAGGGCAGTATTGACGACATTCGAAGGAAGGGCGAGTCCGAGCATCGCTCCGACGATGGCACAGGCTGATGCTATGAGAGCGACGGGCAGTGCCAATCTGAGATCGGCCATCGCCTTTTTCAGGAGGCCGGGTCCGGCAGCAAGGGCCCCGGCAAGGGCTACGAGAAGTCCCGCCCCTCTCACGAAGTCGATATGGAATGGGAAAAAACCTCCTATGATCGGCACAAAAAGGACGCCTCCTCCAACACCCCCGAGGACCGCCACAATGCCGAGCAAAAAGGTCACGATGAACAGGATCAGCGGCCATGCCCACCAGGGCATCGCCGATTGTACTGCGGGCGGGGCAGGCGGTCCATCTGTTGAGGCAAACACGGTAATTACAGAGACATGGACGACGAAGATCGCAAGCATCAAGATCAAGAATTTCCACCCGTATCCATCCCGCTTTTTGGCTATTGCCTTTTGAGAAACCATTCTTCCCTCTCCTCCTTTATGTTTTATCGTATTCTTTCGAACTCCGTCTGGAACTTGTACCGATCACTTCTCCCCTGAAGCCTCGTGTAAGCGACGGGGGTATTATCGGAACTGAGAAAAAGCCTGTGAACAACGAGTACCGGGGAACCTTCTTTGAGATCGAGATTCTGGGCGGAATCCCGTTTCACCCTCGAAATCTCGATGGTCTGTATGACCTTGAAGATCTTCTTCACTCCCCTCTCCTGAAGAACCGAATAGAGGGATTGTCTGGCAACATCGAGCTTCTCCACGCCCGGAAGCGTCTGATAGGGGATGAAAGACTCCTCAATGCATGCCGTTTCGCCATTTATCATCCTTCTGCTCAGGATGCAGTATATCCTGTCGACCGTCTTCAGGTAGGCCTTCACCTCGGTCGGCGGCTCCTGAATCCCCTTGAAAAGTACCCTCTTCTCTACCTTCACCTCCTTCCCAAACATCTCTTCGGTAAACCTTGTCCTCATGGCAAGCCCCACGACGGGAAGGACGCTCGTCACAAACGTCCCCTTGCCCTGAACCTTCATGAGGTAGCCGTCCGAAACGAGATTCATTATTGCCTGCCGTACGGTAATCTTGCTGATCTTGTGTTTCCTGCAGAGTTCCTCTTCCGTCGGTATCTGTTGTCCCAGTCGCCATCTCCCGGAGGTTATCTCTTCGAGGAAGATCCTCGTGAGCTGTATATAGAGCTTCTCCTGGTTGAACCTATCGATCGTTTTGTTCTGCAACGATGGCGTTTCATTTTGCATCATATTGATATGATATTATAACGATATGATCTTGTCGAATTAAAAAAAATGTAAAATGTATTAGCTTTCCTAATAGATGAAATCGCGGTGCCGTCCATGGTTCCTTGTTGAGCCTCTGCCCTTCTTGATCTCCCTGCCGGCCATTCCCTTTTTCCACGTTGCGCTTTACGGCTGTTTTGCGTATCATAATCCTTGATTGGGGACAGGGCACGAGGGCAGCGGGAGGACCGGGAGGCTGCCGGAGGAAGATTCCCCGAAGGGAGACGAATACCATGTACGTAGCCAGCAAGATGTTCCTCACAAAGGGTGTCGGCTGTAGCAAGGAGAAACTCGTGAGCTTCGAACTCGCTCTCCGTCAAGCGAAGATTGCGTCCTTCAATATCGTCAGGGTATCAAGCATTTTCCCTCCCCGCTGTGAAATTGTCACCGTACAAAAAGGGATCAGAGAACTGACGCCGGGGCAGGTCGTCCATGCGGTCCTCGCAGAGACATCGACCAACGAAGGACACCGTCTCATAGGCGCTTCCATAGGCGTCGCTATCCCCAGGGACCGGGACCGCTTCGGCTATCTCTCCGAGCACCATTGCTTCGGGGACGACGATAAGACCGCGGGCGACTATGCCGAGGATATCGCTGCACAGATGCTTGCAACGATTCTTGGCGTGGAGTTCGACGTCAACGAGAGCTACAACAAGCGGCTCGACCAATGGAAATTGAGCGACCAGATAGTCAAGACACGCAACATCACCCAGACGAGCATCGGGAAGAACGGGATCTGGACAACCGTTGTTGCTGCCGCCGTCATGGTACCGTGAGGACGCGGTGAGCGGGAGCTGCTACCTCAGAGGAAAACCGATCAAGCCGAAGGAAATCACAGGCGGGATCTCAGCCGCCCAATTGATCGAGGAGACATTTTTGGCCTATAACGCCGGCCGCCTCCGCGAGGCGTGCAGGCTCTTCACCCGCAAAATGCTCGAGCCCGATGTTACCGTGGGACTCAGTATTACCGGGGCCCTGACCCCCGCAGGCATGGGGATGTCCTCTCTCATTCCCCTCATTGATTCAGGTTTTATCGATTGGATCGTGAGCACCGGAGCAAACCTCTATCATGACACCCACTTCGCTTTGGGGCTTACCCTGCATCCTGGAAGCCCCCATCTCGACGACCGCAAACTCAGGCAGGAAGGCGTCATCCGTATCTACGATATCCTCTTTGACTACAACGTCCTCCTCTCGACGGATGCCTTCTATTCGAACGTCCTCCGGGGAGAGGAGTTCAACGGCGAGATGTCGACGGCCGAGCTCCATTACAAGATTGGCAGGTATGTCAATGAACTCGAAACCACGCTCGCCATCGGAAAGGTAAGTGTCTTGGCAGCGGCATACAGGGCGGCTGTGCCGATATACACGTCATCTCCTGGAGACAGCTCCATAGGGATGAACATTGCCAGACTTGTCATGGACGGCAGCAGGCTCAGGTTAGACGTGGCCAGGGACGTGAACGAGACGGCAGCCATTGTCCTGCATGCGAAGGAAAAGGGAAAGAGCGCGGTCTTTATGCTTGGAGGAGGTTCACCGAAGAATTTTGTCCTCCAGACAGAACCCCACATCCAGGAAATTTTGGGAATAAAAGAAGCAGGACATGATTACTACCTCCAGATCACCGACGCCCGTCCTGACACCGGCGGTCTCTCAGGGGCAACACCGGGCGAGGCCGTGACCTGGGGAAAGGTCGATGCCGAGCAACTCCCTGATGCCGTCGTCTGTTATGCTGATACGACCATAGCCTTGCCGCTCCTGACTGCTTATGCTGTCGCAAACCGCACGCCAAGGCCCCTCTCCCGCCTGTACAACAGGATCGGGGATTTCTCGAAGAGGCTTTCCGAGAAATACTCGGAAGCAAAGACAAGAGGGTGACCCTTCTTCCTCCCAGGAATTTTCTCAATCTCCCGGAAGAATGGTCTGGTCTCGACCGGTCTCGGGTGGTCATCCTCCCTGTTCCTTACGAACATACGACGAGCTACGGCAAGGGAACGGCTTCAGGTCCGGTTTCGGTCCTTGCTGCGTCGGGCCAGGTTGAGCTCTATGACGAGGAACTCGGTGCTGAAATTTACCGGGTGACCGGCGGAATTGCCACCTTAGAACCCATGGAATTCCAGAGCTTCGACGCCACCGCCCTGGGGTTGATAGAAGAGCAGGTTCACGGCCTCATCGAAAAAGGCAAGACCGTGGTCTGCATAGGCGGGGAACATTCGATTTCGATCGGCGCTGTTCATGCTCACTCGAGGCGCTACGCGAACCTTTCGGTCCTCCAGCTGGACGCCCACTCAGACCTCCGGGATGAATACGAGGGGGACAGATACAGCCACGCCTGCGTCATGGCGAGGGTATATGACTTCAATAAGGATATCGTCCAGGTGGGAATAAGGAGTCAATGCGCCGCAGAGGCTGAGTTTATCAAGAGAGAAGGGATAAAGACCTTTTATGACTATAGCATCAGGCAGAGAGAATACGGTGGAGGCGGCCGATCCTGGGATGAAGAAGTCATCGATTTCCTCAAGGGGGATGTCTATCTCACCTTCGACTGCGATTTCTTCGATCCCGCCCTCATGCCGGCAGTCGGAACTCCTGAGCCCGGGGGATTCGGCTGGTATGAGACTCTATCGTTCCTGCGCCGTCTCGCCAAGAGGCGGAATATTGTCGGTTTCGACATAACGGAACTCTCACCGCTCCCCGGACTCATCCATCCACAATTTATCATTGCGAAGCTCATCTACAAGCTGATAGGATATATCTCTTCGCGCTGATACGTCTCATTTCCTGACTTCGCCCAATCCTTTCGAGAAAAGAAGGCATGGTCCCCGTCGGTCCCCGTCTTGACATTCCCTGAAAACCGGGTACCATGAAATTGACGTAAGGACTTTGTACTGAGACTGATTTTCGGGTCCTGCTGATTTATTGTTCGAACCGGGGATTCATGTCCCAGTCACCGAGGGGGCGAATATGCAGCTCTTTCTTTTTCTGGCGTTCATCATCGCTGTCATAGTCGTGCTCTTTGCCGTTCAGAATGCCTCAATCATTACCATCTCCTTTCTCTCCTATCATTTTCAGGGGTCCCTCCCCTTTGTCCTCGTCATCATCTTTGCGTCAGGATTCGTCACAGGGGTGCTCATGATGCTGCCTTCAAGCCTCAGGAAGAGTCTTGCCCTGCGGGAGCAAAAGAAAAAGGTGAAAGCACTTCAGGAAGGAATGACAAAAGAGTCTCTTCATTCTCAGACAAAGGACCCAAGAACTCTTTGACCTCATGAGCATTCGCTGCCACTCATTATCTTTATAGTCCTGCGAATATCGGTTTAGGAGATGGAAGGAAAAAAAAGGGAACGATACTGGGGCGCCTTCGCCTGTACGTACGATGACGGTGCAGAGTATGTTGTCGGGAAGGCTCTTCGCCAGGCGATCCTCCATCGACTGTCTGAAGAACGTGACCTGGGAGACACTGTAGAATTCGGATGCGGAACAGGATATTTTACGACGGCCCTGGCTGTGAATGCAGCGTCTCTTACGGCAACGGACCTTTCCGATGAGATGCTGGCAGTCGCACGAGTGCGCCTGAAAGACTTTTCGCGGGTGACCATCTCCAAAACGGATTGTGAAGGCACGCCGTTCACGCCGGAGAGCTTTGATACCGTCTTTATGGCAAACGTCCTCCACACGATAAGAAATCCCCGCAAGGCACTTCAGGAAAGTTATCGGATTTTGAAGGACGGCGGTCTGCTGCTCATCGTGCTCTACACGGATTTCGGCATGAGCTGGTTCGAGAAGATGGAACTGGCCCTGAGATATTTCGTCACATTCGGCATGCCCCCTCCCCATGGTCTGAAGAACTATTCTCCCGATGAACTCGGATCGCTCGTAAGAAGCGTCGGATTTAACAACGTAGAGATTCAGCTTCTGGGAGATAAACCGAAAGCCCTCTATTTGAGGGGCCGGAAGGCGTGAACGGTGGCTGCGGCAGCATAAACTTATTAATGCCTCAAATTTGATTACAGCGTTGATCAGAAAATCTCCCCTTACCCCTCTTTGCCAAAGAGGGTAATAGTCCCTCCCTTTGGAAAAGGGAGGTTAGGATCCGTTGCTCTCATGCCTTGCTAGCGCGGATTAATGCTAAAGCATAGGATAACACTCAGGTTTTGTTCGCCGGTCCGGATCGGGTATAATCAGTAGCCCATGCTGACACGTATCATCAGAACTCTCATTAGAGCGCTGGCGGTGCTCACGGCTCTCCTTCTTCTTTCTTCCAGGGCCTATCCCTTCGAAGGCCCGCTCTATGTCAAGAATCAGTTCCCCCTATTCCTCCTGTCGGACCCTCCCTATCTTGAAAAGGCATCTCTCGAGGACTCTTTTTCCAGCAGTTTTTTCTACTCGAGCATCTATATGGTCCGGAATTCTTCTCAATGGTCTGTGGGTCTGGATATGGAACTGGCCGAACTGGATCTCAGACTCAGGAAAGCTATTCACAATACCATTGAGCTTGGCATAGACATCCCCTTCCTGAGTCTCAACAGCGGCATTATGGATAGTTTCCTCGAAGACTACCATCGCACCTTCGGATTCTCCGATTACGGCAGAAGCAGCCGACCGAGGAACTCGTTCCTCTATGAGGTGTACAAAGGGAGCAACCTCATCTTTAAAACAAAGGGGGGCAATGTTGGCATCGGCGACATCCGCGTCATGGCGAAGAAGACGGTCTTGACGGGTGATCCTGTACTCAGTGTACGTCTTGATCTCGAACTCCCGTCAGGGAGTATCTCAGACGGATTCGGCAACGGCACTCCCGATGCGGGTGTTGCTCTCCTCCTCGATAAAAGACTTGGAGAAAAGATCATGACCTACACCAACGGAGGGGTTGTCTTTCCCGGTGACCTGAAGTGGAGAGAGAGGCAGAATCTCAGAGAGTTTGTTTACGGAGCCTTCGGCGTAGAAGCGGCAATCTGGAACAGTTTCAGTCTTCTCGGACAAGTCTTTGTCCAGGGTTCACCGTTTCCGCACACAACCATTCCCCAGATAGACAGGACAGCGGTCCTCCTCACCTTTGGGGGAAGATACCATTCAGGAAGAGACAACTTCGAGTTCTCCCTGACAGAAGATCCGAATACTGCCGGAGCGCCAGATTTCACTCTCTCTTTTTCGTATAAGAGATACTTCTAAATCGTGCTCCACTTTTTCCATCCTACCCCATATGAAGAAGCGCTAAGGAATGCACAGACAATTATTGATGAATGGATTGATACTGCCAGAAGCCTGGGACGAGAAATACCGGAACCTAAAGGAAGACTCATGTATGCATGAGTAATCCCAGTGATTTTTTCTGTAAGAATTTGGAGCATAGTTGTGACTGTCCCGAGAAAGCCAAACCCTGCGCGAGGAGGGGACGGAAAGCGGCGGGTCTTGAAGAGAAGACGGCCGTGCTGCCGAAGGATAAGCCTGAGGTAAGCTCGGCCTTTTCGTTTGCTTCAGGAAGGGGCGATGAAGTCCGAGAGGATTAAACCGGTCGATGGGACAGATGGGTATAGGAACGGTCTCGGCAAGACGAAGAGATTTACGGTGATGAGTGGGACGATCACCGTCCGGCGTCCTCGTGTCAGGGGGACCGAAGAGCGGTTTGAGAGCAAGATATTAAGGGTCTCATAATAGTCTGCACATTCTTGGCCGTCATTCCCGAAGGCGGGAATCCACTTTGAACAGAATGGATGCCCGACTAAGGATCTCGGGCATGACCAATAATAGGGAGCACATCTGTAAATATTATTTTGAGACGGTTAATAATTTACAGAAGAAATACACACAACGCAGGAGCGAGTACCTTTCCCTCGCCCCTGCTTTTACAAAGGGTCGGAACAAAATGAGGGGGACAAAGAGATGTCTCTCCCTTCCTGAAAATGCTTTAATGATAACCAGGTATCTTCGTCGGCATGTCTCCTTCCATCTTTTCCATCAACTCGTCTTTCTTCTGCTCTATTCCTTCCTTCATCTTTGTTGCCGCACCCGCCCGTTTATAGACGCCGTAGTTCGTTCCGCCAATCGTCGTGGTGGCGGCAATCATTTTCAACTCGTCTCCGACGATGGTGATAATCCGCTTCTGATTCTCGCCATCCCAGTTGGGGAACGTACTTCCTTCGATTGACACATTTAACACAGTTTGCTCCTTCTCGCTCGTCACCGTATACCTGCCGAAATAGGCAACGGACCCTTGAACAACCGCCTGATTCTCCTCGCTGGTTCCTTTCATGCGGCTGTTGGCGGCGAATTTCGGGAGGCTCGCACGCATCAGGATGTGCGAGAAGCGGCCGTCTGGGGTAAAAATTATGGAACCCCTCGGACTGGGTCCGAACTGTTCGGTCCTCTTGCCGTCTTGCTCGTTATACATTGAGACGAGACTCCAGGTTCCCTGAATCTGCTGTGCCAAATTGCCACCCTTATCCTGGGCCCAGACATCCGAAGCTCCGGACAGCATCCCAAAAGAAACAATGGTAACGAACAGCAATGCCATTGTCAGTTCCTTAACATACCGTTTCATTGTGTTCCTCCTTTCACTGCGGCTTAGTGCATTACTAACAATCCACCTCCTTCTCCCTCGATACAGGAGATCGTCAAACCTTGTATGGTTCACCTCTCAGTCTGCCGCACACGACGGCACTTCAAGTACCACTTTTCTCTGGCTTCAAGGATTCCTCATCCTCATACGCCAAAACAAAAAGCCGAACATACCAAAGATTAATCCTTCGGCAGCTCGGCCATCTTACTTAAGACTCGCCGCTTTCCGTCCCCCCTTCGCAGAAGGTTTGGCTTTGTCGGAACCTGTCCCCCATTAACTTCCTTTTATCATAAAAAAGGCGTTTGTCAACTTGTCTTTTAGGTCTCTAAATTCAATTTCAAAAAACGACTTGCCCTATTGGTTACCATTTGAAAGGTTCAGTTGTGAAAACTGCATCAAAGGTGTTCGTTCAAGGAAGGAGAACTAAACCGCTTGCGCGGTGGTAACGAGTAGTCAGTCAGTTCCGAAAAAATAGACCTCTCTTTGTGTTGTCAGGCTTTGGCCTGTTCAGTCCGCCCTTGCTGATCAATTCTTGTCATTTTACAATCTTCTT
>DASRZP010000050.1 GCA_035686305.1 Thermodesulfovibrionales bacterium
CAAGAGATTTTCCGGCAAGGCAGCGTACATCCTCAGCGGTATGAAAACGCTCCTGCACTATTCTCCCGAACCACTGACATTCTCTATGGACGGAAAATCATGCAGGGGATATTCGGCAATCATATGCAAGGCCGCGCGGTACGGAGGAGATTTCAAGGTGGCTCCTGATGCCAGCCTCATGAGTCCTTTGCTCTACGCCGTCATCATGGAGGGCAGGAGACGGTTCGACGTCCTCAGATATTCACTCGGCATCATGTGGGGGCGCCACCTGAGATTTAACGATGTGCACTATCTGAAGGGGGATTCTGTGAGGATCGAAGGAATCGCCAACGTTCAGACCGACGGCGACTACCTTGGCAAGACGCCGGCGGTCATAACGGCCGTGCCGGAGGCCCTGAAGATCGTTTTTTAGCCGGATAATTTATGGTAGTATTGCAAACAACTGCCAGGCGGGGATCGAAGGCCTGTACATAGAGTGGGGGTCATTGGAGCCTGCTGAGCATTCCTTCAAATTCGCAGGCCCGTGTGTCGTGTTCGCCGGTCAGGGACTCGAGCTCTTCAAAAAGAGTGTCGATCCTCTCCTTTGAGATATGGATGGCCTTGGAGAGCCTCCTGATGGACTCGCCATCGCCCTTCACTGAGGCCTCCAGCAAGGCCCCGGTATCCTGTTCGGCTTCTCTTTCGAGCTTCATAATCGTATCTTCGACCTGGGCTATCCTTTGCTGAAGGGGCCCGAGTGTCCTCGATCGGTTTGTGATTATCTCTGCCCGTATGCGCCGGAGCTCTTTTCTGTTGGCCCCCCTGCTTTCCTCCTCTCTGTTGCGGAGAGCAGAGGGTTCGGATCTCTCCTCATCCTTCCATCCGACTCGGTCGAGGAAATCCTGATAGGTGCCTTCAAAGACGCTCACCTCTCCGCCATCGAAGACGATCAGCCGCTTTGCCACGGCGTGAAGGATCATTTCACTGTGGGTGACGATCATGAGGGCGCCGCCAAAGGCGTCCAGTGCCTCGATCAGGGAGTCGATGGATTCCATATCGAGATGGTTTGTCGGCTCGTCCAGAAGAAGGAGGTTCGCAGGGCTGACAAGGAGTTTGCAGAGGAGCACGCGGCTCCTCTCGCCCCCTGAAAGGACGGAGATCTTCTTCAGGGCGCTGTCGCCTTCGAACATCATGGCGCCGCAGATTTTCCGCGCAACTCCCCGGCTGCGATCGGGATGGACGTCCATGATCTCTTCTTCGACGGTCTTCTGGAGGTCAAGACGGCCGATATTTGTCTGGCCGAAATAGGCGGGCTTCAACTGGGGATGTCTCGTTATAGCGCCCTTGAGAGGGATCAGCTCACCGGCGAGGAGGTTGAGCAACGTGGTCTTGCCCTTACCGTTTTTCCCGACAATGGCGATCCTGTCGTTCTTGCCGACGGATATGCTGAAACCCTTGATGAGCGGAGGCGATTCCTTTCCAAAAGAGAACGTAATGTCTTCCGCACCGAGGAGCTGTTTTCCGGTAAAGGGTGCTGTATTGAACTCAAAATCGAGAGTCTTTATCTCTGCCAATTTTTCGAGTCGTTCCTTCTTCTGTAAGGCCTTAATCCTCGACTGCACCGCCCTTGCCTTATTAGCCTGCACGCGGAAGCGATTAATAAATTGTTCCACTTCCTTCCGCTTCTTCTCGTCGTTTATCCGTGTCTGCTCATAGACCTCTTCCTCCATGAGTATCTGCTGGTAGAGCTTCTCTGTCGCTCCTTCTATTTTCCGTATGGTACACCGGTGGATGCCCATGGTATGGGTTGTTACGCTGTCCATGAAGTCACGGTCATGGGTGATGAGGATCATCTCGCTCTTCCATGATCTCAGAAATTGCGTAAGCCACCGGATCGATACGATATCAAGGTAGTTTGTCGGTTCGTCAAGAAGCAGGAGGTTCGGTTCAGAGACAAGGACCTTTGCAAGGTTCAGCCTCACCTGAAAACCTCCTGACAACGCCGAAGGATTGAGACTGAAATCGTCTTTTGAGAAGTCGAGGCCCATGAGAATAGCCTCGACCCTGTAGGTCTCGTCCCTGCCATCTTCACTCGGTTTAAGGCTGAGGCACCCCTCTTTCAGGACCGAATCCTCTGTGAAGCTTATATGCTGGGAAAGATGGCCTATCGTATAGCCGTTCGGGATGCTTATGATTCCTGAATCGGGGTGCTCCTCATTGATGATCATCCTTAAGAGGGTCGTCTTCCCGTGGCCGTTCCTGCCGACGAGACCTACACGTTCTCCGGCATTGATGGTAAAGCCGACATTATCGAAGATCACCTGTCTGCCGTATGCCTTGTCTACGTTGCTGACCTGAATCATGATTACCCGCTTGCCATACCTATTGTATCATCTTCTTTCCGATAATATCCCTACACCAAAAGGGATATAATAGACTCATGAGAGCGGTCTGTTTTGACGGGACGTTGAAAGTCTGCGACAGGGAAAAGCCCCTGAGGCAAAAAGGAGAGGTCTTGATCAGGATAGCCGCAGCAGGCATCTGCAACACGGATCATGAGATAACGAAAGGTTATCTGCCGGGGTTTCGAGGGATTCTCGGCCATGAGTTCCTCGGTTTTGTGGAAGAGGCAGATGACAGGGAACTGGTGGGCAAACGGGTGACGGCTGAGATTAACATTGCCTGCGGGAACTGTGTGTTTTGCAGGAAAGGGCTTGGCAGGCATTGCAGTGAGAGGAAAGTTTTGGGGATAAGAGACAGGGATGGTGCAATGGCAGAGTATGTCGCGGTGCCATGCGCGAATGTTGTGGAAATCCCTCCGTCCATCCCTGATGAATCCGCGATCTTCATAGAGCCTCTTGCTGCGGCCCTCGAAATCCTTGACCAGACAGTCATCGATAAAGAAACGTCCGTTCTCCTCGTCGGCGACGGTAAACTTGCCCTGCTCATTGCTCAGGTGATGAATACCACCGGCTGTGATCTCATGGTTCTCGGAAAGCATCCCGAGAAGCTCACCCTTTTGGACGATGCAGGGATAAAGACTTCCCTCCTCCCCACCTTCAAAAAGCGATACTTCGACGTTGTCATTGAGGCAGCAGGCAATCCTTCAGCCCTTGACCTCGGCCTTGCGTGCGTCAGGCCCAGGGGCATCTTCATCCTCAAGAGCACCTATTCAAATGGATTCTTGTGGAATCCGTCTTCGGTAGTTGTGGACGAGATAACCATTATTGGTTCGAGGTGCGGCAACTTTCAGAAAGCTATGGCGTTCCTCGAACAATACCGGCCCGCCCTCGGCAGGATGATAAGCGGGCAATTTTGCCTTGAAGATGCCGTTGAGGCCTTTGAGTATTCGGCTCGGCCAGATGCCCTCAAGGTGCTGCTGCGGATAGGATAGTATCGTCAGGTTACACGAGTAAAAGGCCTGTTGAGGCTGAGCGACTGGCAGCGTAAAGGCAGATGTCTGACCTCAGGATGGATCGATGAGTATTCAGTGCGACTGTGGGGCTGTTGTTTTCTTCGGAAAGGTGAGAGAGGCATGCCCATTTCAGGCGGTCACGTCCTGAGGACTCGAGGAGTTCGGCTGCCTCGATGTTTGAGAGATGTCCTCCCGGACCCTTGATGCGGCCTTTGAGGAAAGAAGGATAGGTGCCTCGATCAAGCATATCGGGATCATAATTACTCTCGATAAAGACCGCATCGAGGGAGGCGATGATCTCATCGAGCCCTTCAAAGACATGGCCGAGGTCCGTCAGTATCCCGAGACGCTTTCCGTCTGAAGCAACGACAAAGGCTGACCCGTCTGCGCCATCGTGAGGCGTGGGAAGTGCATGAACGGTCACCCTTCCAAAACTGATCGTTTCGTCCGACTGAAAATATCGGATGTCATCCAATCTCCCGATCATCCTTTCATCAACAGCGCCCAGAGTTTTCTCCGTGACATAAAGGGGCAGGTTATATTTCCTCTGGTACACGCCGGCGTAGCCGATGTGGTCGGCATGGTCGTGGGATATGATAAGGGCATCGACGTTACCGATATGACGTCCATGTGCTGCAAGCCTTCGCTCCGCCTGGATGCCGCTGATCCCTGCATCAAAGAGCAGTCTTACGCCGCAGGTCTCAACATAGATGCAGTTTCCGCTGCTTCCCGACTGGAGCGAGATCGCGATCATCGTCATGCGTTGTCTAATCTATCAGTCAACATCCCCTTTGTCAAGAAAGATTTTCAAAAACCAGGTCACCACCCTTTAACCGTCCTGGCTTGTTGACTTGCCGTTCCCGGCTCGATAGAATTTATGAAAGGAAGATGCCGGCAAAGAAGTCGGTACCATACAGGAGTTTGCGTCATTCAGAAATCAATGAAAGGAGGGTCCGAGAGATTCGTCTGAAGGAGGACAGAACTTGGATGAGGGACATCCTGGTAGAGAATTCTCACAGGGGATGAAAATGTATCTTTCGCAACCGCAAAGAAAGGAGAGAATATGCAATTATGTATGGTTCTTGTGATAGCGGCAATGGTTGCTCTGCCTTTTGCGGCTTCAGCAGAGTACAAGACGATCGATGAGGTGGTGAAGGCTTACAGTGACGAGTCCTGCAAAACCTGTCACGCGAAGGTCTATGACGAGTGGAAGGCGTCCTACCATGCGCAGTCAGTGGTCCATTCCGTCGGTGGGATACGGAACTTCATCGTCGTCGGCCTCGGAAAGGAATGGGATAAACCGGTGAGCAAGGAGCATCTTATGCGCTGCATGGACTGCCATGCCCCACATCTCAAAGATGCCTCGGAATCCTTGATAAAAGAGGTAGCCCAGCTCATCGTTGCCTCTGTTGACGAGAAGGACGAAGGGAAGAAGGCTGCAGCGAAAAGGGAACTCGGGAAGCTTAACGTCAACTGTGTTATCTGTCATAATACAAAGGTCTCCATCGAGAAGAACCTCAAAGGAGCCCCCAAAGAGGGAGTTTATTACGGGCCTTCCGGTAACCCTTCGCCTGCGCACGGGACGGAGAAATCTTCGGTCATCACCTCCGCGATCTTCTGCGGACAGTGTCACGGCATGTACACACCTCCTGATGGCGATGTTATCGGCTGCAATACCCTTTACGGGAGCTACCAGGATGCATACCGCGGCAATGGCGGGACCGAGACCTGCCAGGAATGCCACATGGAGAAGGCTAATAGAGGACATACCTTCCCCGGGGCATACCAGGTCGAGATCGTGAGGGAAGGAATCGGTCTCGACGTCCAGGCAGCAGGGATCAGGCTTCATCCTGGTAAATGGGTGCCCACGGCGATCGTCAATGTAGGTCTTATCAACAAGGCCGGCCACAGAATCCCTGACGGCTGACTATGGTCTGCCCAGGTGGTCCTGGATGTGACCGCTAAGACCGATAAAGGAACAGTCGTCAATATGGGCAAGAAAGAGTACTGGGAACTCGGTATGGACCTTGACGGAGACCACAGACTTGGTGCCTGGCAGATCAAAGAGATCATCGACCTGACACTCCCTCCCATGAAAACGACAAAGGAGAGGTTCGTGAGTGAACTGCCGCAGGATACGAAGAACGCAGAGATCGAAGTTACGGTGACCTATTTCCCTTCCGGTCCTGCCGGGAAGGGACTTGAGGCGCACAAGGTAACGAAGAAGCTCAACTTCGAAAGGTAGACCATGATGTAGCAGACAATAGTCAGGCAGGCATGGATCGAAGCCCTGTACATGCGATGAAACTTTGACAATGAGGGACTGCGAGGACTTCACCGAAAGTGGCCTCCGCATTGAGTACACAGCGGTAGTTGGCAACCATCAAAGGTATCGCAATACAATGCTTCTCCCCATGCCTGTCCTGACGGACAAGATAGTTTTTGTGTGATCGAAAGGTAGATCATCCGTCAGGTTCTTTGCCCGGCTTTGAGCGAAGGGTGCGCTCAAAGATGCCGGCGAGATGGGCAAACTCTTCGATACTCAGGGTTTCCGCTCTTCTGCCTGGATCGATCCCTGCCAGGGTCAAGAGCTGTTTCGTCTCGGCTGTCACCGGCTTCAGGGCGTTTGAAAGTGTCTTCCTTCGCTGCGAGAAGGCAGTCTTTATGATCCTGAAAAAGAGCTTCTCATCCGGCACCTTTACAGGAGGCTCTTCATTGATCTCGAGATGAACGAGTGCGGAATCGACCTTCGGGACAGGTCTGAAGGCCCCTTTCGGCACGATAAACTCTAGTGAAGGCCGGCTGTAATACTGCGCCATGAGGGAAAGAACCCCGTACTCTTTTCCCCCAGGGGAAGCCACGATCCTCTCGGCAACTTCTCTCTGTGCCATGATGGTAACTGAGGCGAGACTTCTCCGGTGCTCAAACAGTTTAAACAAGAGAGGTGTAGTAATATAGTAAGGTATGTTGGCCACAACCTTGAAGGGCCCCAGAGACCCGAAGGGATATCGAAGGGCATCCCCATGGACAAGTTCGATAGCAGCATTCCCTGCGAGTTCGTCGGACAATCGTTCATACAACTCCCGGTCCACTTCTATCGCTATGACCTTCCTGACGCAGGATGCAAGCATTCGCGTGAGCCTGCCCGGACCGGGACCGATTTCGACGACCATATCATGAGGGGAAAGCTGAGCAGCCTCTACGATCCTCTTGAGAATGTTCGGGTCAAAGAGAAAATTCTGGCCGAGACGTCTCTTGGTCATTCATTGCCTCTGGATTGCTCATGATTCATCCAAATCAACCAGATTCTTCTGCCGCCTCTTCGAGGAAATTCTCGTACTGAAGGGCGATCGCTTCCCATGAAAGATTTTGCAGAGAGTCTCTGCCCCTCTGCCCCATCTCACGGCGTTCGCTGCTTTTCATAAGGTTTTTCATTGCCTCTGCAAGTGAGCGCGCGTCTCCCGGGCGGAAGGATATCCCGGCTCTCTGGCGCACAACATACCGGAAGCCGGGAATATCACTCACAATGACGGGTCTGCTGCAGGCGAGCGCCTCAAGCGCCGCTATCGACTGGACCTCGTGGCGTGACGGGAAGACAGCAAAGAGCGCCCCGCAGAGGAGATCGAGTTTCTGATCACCGGAGACCCAACCAGCCAACGCTATCTTCCTTCGGACATCGGTTGGAAGGTCGGCAAGCATCGCCTTGAAGGTCGTCATATCTCTCCCGTCACCGGCGATCACGAGTCTCACGTCCGGGAAAAAACCGTGAAACTCCCGGTATGCCTCAAGAAGGATATCGAGCCCTTTGCCATAAACGTCTATCCTGCCGAAGTAGAGCATGTAATCCCTTTCAACAGGGTTGCGGTCGAAGAGCTCAGCTGATACCCCATTCGAGATGATCCTGATCTTCTTGCTCCTTCCCAGAATGAAGTTGCCGACGGTCTCGCTGTTCACAAAGATGAAGTTGCGGTAGAAGAGAGGCCTCACCTGCTCCATGAGGAAGAGGGGCAATGCTCGGAGGACATTGTATTTCCTGAAGTAGATGGTTCCTGTATATCCCTGCATCTGGAGAATGATCGGTCTCTTCGTGAAGAGATGGAGGAATGTCGGTACGGCAGGTGAGAATTCTTCAATAATGATATCGAACTCGGAGGAGTGCTTCTTCACAAACGATGCGGCATGGTAAGCGTAAGACAGGAGAGATCTCATCATGCTGGTGCTCTCGGTGCCGACAAAGATATGCCTCAGGCCCTCAGTATCGCACTCCTTGATCCCGGGATATCTCTTGCATAAGAGCGTGATATCATGACGTTCTCTCAGGCGGCGATAGATCTCATATGCCCTGGTCCCCACCCCGCCAATCCCGAAATAATCGTCCTTGCTCTCATAAAGGAGATGGAGGATCTTCACTCGGTCTTCCTCATGGCCTTCTCGCATGAAGCAGCGCCTGTCGGCTTCTCATTGAGAAACGTAGCATTGGTGGCGATTTTCAAGTTTCCAGGGCCCTTCTGTACGTCAGGACCGGGTCAGCGGCAACCTTCTGCCACAAGTATTCTCCTGCCTTTTTCAGAACAGAAGGTTTGGTATTTAAGAGGACCTGCATGACCGTCTCTGAGAGAATCCTTTCTTCCCCTGTCGGAGAACCGCACGTCCCATTCGTTACAAACGGGAAATTTCAATACGCCTATTGTATAATAGCAGTTCACGATGTCAAAATGACGAGAGCATTAGACGAAATCTCAGAGATAGTCAGGTACAAGGAATTCTTGAGGAACCTTGTCATGAGGGACATAAAGGTTCGCTACAAGAGGTCGGTCCTTGGTTTCCTCTGGGTCATGCTGAACCCCCTCCTCATGATGCTCATTCTCAGCACGGTCTTTTCAGAGGTATTTAAGGTTTCGACGAAGAACTATACCACGTATCTTATTTCGGGGATTATCCTCTGGAATTTCTTCTCGCAGAGCACGGTCACGTCCCTCAGAAGCATTTTCGGCAACGGCAATCTTATTAAGAAGGTCTATGTTCCGAAAGCCATATTCCCTCTGTCGATAATCCTGTCAGCCATGATTAATTTTGTCTTCTCCCTCGTCCCGCTTCTTATCATCTTCTTTATCACCGGCACATCGGTAAGCCTCAATATCTACCTCGTGCCGGTGATCATTATTCTTGTCGCGCTTTTTTCCTTCGGGATCTCCCTCATCCTTTCGACCTTGACCGTATTCTTTCACGACACCATATACATCTATGACGTGCTCCTCCTTGCGTGGATGTATGCAACGCCCATATTCTTTCCTGAGTCTATTATCCCCCAGAGATTCCTCTTTATCCTTAACCTGAACCCTCTCTATTATTTCCTGACTACCTTCAGGGCTGCCCTCTTCATGGACGGCTCCTTCATTTTTGGAAAACTGATGTGCAGTCTTCTCTTTTCCCTTGCTGCGCTTGCGGCGGGGTTGGTTGTTTACAGCCGTTACAGGGACAGGCTAATCTATTATCTCTGACATGAAGAATAGAGCTGGCGAGGTTCGGGCGTTTTGAAAAGGCTTGCCATAGAGATTGAGGGCGTCTCCGTCAGATACCGCCTTGCAAAGGAAAAACCAAAGACCCTTCAGGAATACGTAATCCAGAGGTTGAAGGGCAGGAAGATGGATTATGAAGCTTTCTGGGCAATACGAGGGGTGACGATCCATGTCACAAAGGGTGAAACGCTCGGAATCATAGGGCATAACGGCGCTGGAAAGAGCACCTTGCTCAAGATAATCGCGGGGGTTTTAAAACCCACAGAGGGGCTTGTGACGGTGAACGGCAAGATCGCTCCCCTCATCGAAATCAGCGCAGGCTTTGATATGGAGCTTACGGGAGTCGAAAATATTTTTTTGAATGCCTCCATGCTCGGTCTTTCTCGGAAGGAGATCGAGAGCAGGATAGATCCCATTGTTGATTTCTCTGAGCTCCACGAATTCATCCACAGTCCTTTGAGGAGCTATTCTTCCGGCATGATCGCAAGGCTCGGTTTTTCGATTGCAACGGCGGTCGATCCGGACATACTGATCATAGATGAAAGTCTCTCTGTTGGGGATGAACGGTTCAGAAGAAAATTTGATATGAGGATTGATGAGTTGAAGATGAGGGGAACTACCCTTCTCCTTGTCTCGCACATGATGGGCGACATTGAGAGATTGTGCGACAAGATTCTCTGGCTCGACCACGGCAGACTGAAGGCATACAGTAGTGACGTTGAAGAGGTCATCAAGAGCTATACCGCGTAGAGGCCTATTTCGTCAGTCCTGTGCAGTCCATGAATTCCAGCACAATCCGGACTGATTTGGTCAGATCATTCGCTTCAGTATCAAGGATCAGGTTCGGCGGACTTCGACAACCCTCCGAAGGTTCTTCCTCCTGCCTTCGCAGCTGTAACCCAACAAACAGCCGAAACTTAATAAGGTCACGCCAGTTTCTTTTGAAAAGCCTTTTTGCAAGATTGGAGGATTCTCTCTGCCGTAGTATCCCATGAGTATCTCGTTACATTTCTCAGTCCTTTCTCGATAAGATCGTTGCGCAGATCCTTATTCCTGATTAGAGCAAGCATAGCCTGTTCCAGTGAATTGCCATAAGGATCAAATAGTATCCCTGCTTCACCAACTACCTCGGGAAGTGACCCGTTCCTTGAAGATATTACGGGGGTTCCGCATGCCATCGCCTCCAATACGGTCATGCCGAAACCCTCAGCCAAAGACGGATGCACCAGCATGTCCGCATATGAATAGAATTTCGGGATATCTTCGAGCGGAATGTAGTCCATATATAATATTCTCTTGTCCTCTGCTAGTGGTTCGGTGGAAAGGCGTTTGTTTCCGACAACAACAAGGGAGTGGGAAATTTGGTTCTTTATCCCCATGAATGTCTCTATAAGGGTCTTAACATTTTTGTAAGGAAACAGACTTCCAACAAAAAGGATATAGGGCTTTTTCAATCCGTATCGCGTCATAAATCCATCTCTCATTTCAATTTTTTGGGGCTTGAATAGTTCGGAATTATAGCCGTTAGGAATAACATCAACTATACTGCTGTCAATTGGGGCGACCTTCAATAATTCGCTCTTAACGAAAAAAGAGGGCACCACTATTCTCCCAGGAATTCTGGGTAACATTTTTAGGGACAGCCTGAAATATCTCGATGACAGCCCGAACTGCTGAGGGAAGTAGATAGGATGCAGGTCATGAATGGTAATAACTTGAGGGACTTGGAAGAAAGGAAATTCGGCTATTGGGCACAGAAGGACATCAATCCCGCGATTCGTCACTTTAAGAGGCAAGAGGGTATTGATATACAAGAATCTTAAAAGATTATTCAAGAGATGCAGAGATCCCCTTATGGTAGTCGGCGTCTTTACTAAGTACTGAGGTCCAATGGGATTGCAGGGTACCGATGAAAACACAAATGTTTCGCGATTCAGTTTGTGGATTCGGGAAGATGTTTCCTTAGTATAGACTCCAACACCGGTCGGATTCTCATTCAGAAACGTCGCGTTAATGCCTATCTTCATATCTTCAAACTAGTGCTATAAGCTCGCTTGAACTATCATCATACGTCATATAGTATTGCGGACAAGCGGATCTTATGAGTCAACGAAATGCCATATCTTTCGGTATTTTCTTTGCAGCCATAACAAGAATGGAGAAGGAATTAGCACAGATGCCGTTAAGATCGCCCTTTTGGCAACTCTATGACGTCGCGTGTCCCAAGGGAGAAATCCTTTAAAGGCCAATGCATCTTTTGTCGCTTTGAGCCTATTACCCAGAAGACCGGAGAGAAGGATTCCATAAAGGGATTCCTGTGCTTCGATCCTCTTGTGGATAAAGGAGCAGTCTTTCCCGAGTTTTCGTGAATGCTGCTCCACATGTTCCTGTATGCGGAGCAACAAATTCAATTCTCGTTGCAGTTTGCCGGCGGTCAGAAGGTTGCCCCCCGACAGATTGTTCGTATGCAGCCTGTAATATCCGAGAGCTTTTTTCACAAGCGAAAGATCACGCATATAAAACGGCAAAACGTAATGGAGATAGATATCTGCTCCTATACGAAACTCTTCAGGCAAAGGCATTATCTTTTTCAGGCAGTCAGCTCTAACAATCATGCCTGATGTGGGCGAAAACCAAGGCAAGTTTCCCTTCAAATAGTTATCGATATATGACTGCTCTGAATGCCTACCCGGCTCAGGAAAGATGTACCTATCGACTATCTTCCCCTTGTCGTCAGTTACATCCATGTAATGGTACATGAAATCGATATCGTCGGACTTTTCAAACTCTTCGGCAACAATCCTTAACTTCTCACGATGCCAGAAATCATCAGAATCAAGGAAAGCAATAACTTCTCCACCTGCATGTTCTACTCCGGTATTAATGGCTGATGACTGACCACCATTCTTCTTGCGGATATATTTGACTCTGTCCTTATATTTCGCGACCCGTTGAGCCGTGTCATCAGTAGAGCCGTCGTCAACAACAATAACTTCCATATCTCCGGAAGGAAAATGTTGAGCGAGAACACTATCTATCGCCTGCTGGATGTAACATCCATAATTATAGTTGTCAATGATGATAGAAAAAAGAGGTCGTTTCTTCAATTCCGGCATGTGTTATGATCTCTCAAGACAAAAGCAGTCCTCTCAGGAGAAAGATCTGTTGATCGAGATATACCTTTATTTGCTCTTTTTTAGCCACCCCTGGAAGGATGAAATACCTCATATAGGCTGTGAATGCCGACAGTATTTGCAGAAAGGTCACGATCAATCCCTTCGCAATACCAATGTTTTTCTTATAGAAAAGCAGCAAGCTTTCATTAAAGACTTCTGTTCTGTTCATGAAAGGTGATGCAGACCCCCAGTGGAGAACTCCGGCAGACGGCACATACCAAATCTCAAAGCCCCTTTGCTTGGCCCTGTAACACCAGTCCTGTTCCTCAAAGTACATGAAATAATCCTCCGAAAAACCTCCTAAAGCGTCAAAGATATCCTTTTTTACCAGAAAACAGCATCCGTGAAGAGAATCAATCGATGCAGCCTGATCATCGCTCCAGTACAGACGTGGAAAGATGCGGGTTAATACCTTTTCAGAGAGCAGCTTATCAAGGCCGGTCAAAAACAAGAGAGAGGCCGTTATTGATGGGAAACGAAATCCTTTATTTTGAAGCGTCTCGTCGAAGTTCAGTATCTTTGGGCCTGCGGCAGCGACGTTATTATGTTTTTCCATGAAACCGACCAGATCAGCAACCGTTCTCTCCTTCAGAACGGCATCGCTGTTGAGAAAAAGCAGATAGTTCCCTTTTGCCAACCTTGCCCCTTCGTTGCTAGCCTTTGCAAAACCGAGATTTCTTATATTCCTTAAGAGTTTTACCCATCCAAATTCCTGTTCTATCATCTCCGGGCTACCGTCGGAAGATGCATTGTCAACAACAATGATCTCATAATTGATGCATACGGTTGTCTCACGAACTGATCGTATGCATTCTCTCAGAAGATCCTTCGTATTAAAAGAAACTATAATGATGCTCACATGCGTCCCAGACATTCTTCAGTGTTGCCCACTCTTGCGAATCGTATTAGTTGACCGCCTTGGCTATGACCGTCAGAAACTGGTTAACGGTATCGTATTCGACTCGCAAGGTTTTATACCCGTTTTTCTTCATCAAAGCTCTTATACTTGGCTCGTTATAAAAATAGTGGTGGGTATCGCAAATGTAAGGCTGATGATATTGCGGCACCTGAAAATAAAGCAGGCACCCCCTGTTCTGCACTTTCTTCAGCTCCATAAAGAAGGCCGCTGGCTCAAAGATATGCTCAAGTGTATGCCACATGACAATGCAGTCAGCCCTTTGATGCACCTCCGATATTTCGTGGTACATGGTAATATTGTCGCCCACTTTGACATGCTTCTTTGTCTCTTCAAAGACTGAAAGGCTGAGATCCACTCCTACCACACTCTTGAAGCCTATTTCACTTGCGGCAATCAGCAGCGTGCCTCGTCCGCTCCCTATTTCGAGAAATGTCTGACGATGGTAAGCGGGCATAAGATCAAGAATATTGGCAATAATGCCTTTGTGGGACTCAATAGTGGGCCGGAGCTCAACTATCTCAGATTCCGTATACCGGTAGAATTCAGTGAGACCGGTTTTCTGCAGAGTCAGATCCTGTGCTTGCCTGGTATAGTTCATAATGACAAAACAATTAGAGCAGATATACATGTCATCAATGTTGCCGTTAATGTTGAGTCTTTTTTCAAAAGAAACAAGCCTACCGTCAAAACATACCTTGCACTGTCCGCCGTCAAGTGAGATTATATCCCTCAGCTTTTGAAAAATGGTTTTCAGCAATGAAGTCTTCCCATCGCATGATGAAGTTTCTTGTAAAGTTTTTCCAATTCATTTGGTATTGCACTTTCTGCAAGATCTGCCTTGCCCCCCTCAACACGATAAATAAGGATAATATCACCCAAGGTCCTCAAGTCAGGATTATCATGGTCAGGGGTAGCCTTTCGAAGGACGGTAATCTTCTTATCGCCGAAATGGGCTGCTGCATCAACAACATAGTTAACAGTCTGTTGATTAAAAGCATGCCAATGGAGGTCGTTTCGCTTTGCAGCGGCATGTGCACAATCATGGGCAAGCCATGCTACCGTGTTCTTGTCGCACTCTTTATAAGTCCCCTCATTTATCCATCCCATGATGAAGGAATATATATGCTCCCTGGATTCATAAGTGTCCTCGTCCCTGTCTAATAAATAGTCGAGCAATAAATGTTCTGCCGATGGCAATATCCTGTCCTTATCGGGACAGCAACCGGCATCAGGAATGGAAATTACCGCGATCCCTCCATCTTTTATGAGAGAATTCCAATAAATAAGAGTTTTAACAGGATTAGATGAGTGTTCTAATACATTATGGGCTATTAAGAAATCGGCACCGTTCGGGAGACGCTGATCAAAAGCGGCAAGAGAATAAGTCTTATTAATGTTTCTTTGATCAACGTTAAACAGTGCAGCTAATTCCTGCTCATTTCTTTTATCAAAGTATTCACACGTTGCAGACTCAGGGAGTTTTTGTGGATTGGGACCCGCGCCAATTTCGATCCCATGACCTGAGAGGAACGAAGAGGACACGTTATATCTAATGCTCTGAAACGTACCCGCCGGCAGCTTTTTTTCATGTCTCATTTCTGCTGGCTGGAGTTTATCACCTAGCGGTTCTCCCTGAGGTATCTTTGCAATGACCTGCTCAGGAACCTCCTTGACTTTTTCCCAGCAAAATCCCATTTTCTCAAAAGTCTTCGGACAAACAATCCACCTCCGGCAGCCTCCGTTGACATGAAAAATCTTACCTGAATCAGGCCCCTGTTTCGAATAAATCAGCTGGCCTTCATAGTCAGACCTGACAATCATTTTCATTAGCTTATGAATAAAGGTCATGAAATACTTCTCTCATGCAACTTTTGTGCGTCCTTTTCTATTAATTGTACGGAAGCTATAGTTTTAGTTTGACACAAACATTCAAGAGTTGTTTTGTTCTCGTAGTTGCCCATCTAGTGCTCTTTGGTTACGCTTTCTTGAGAAAGATACTCCTAATGCCTATCTGTGATCACTCCGGGGAACACATGCGTTTCCGAATCGTTCACATCACGAACTTTATTAAGCGGACAAACATTGCATAGACCGTCAACATGATTGCTGTTCACCGTCCTCCTCAGGAATCGCCGCACAGGCCCATTCCACACTTTCCAGAACCCGTCATTAAGGATGTTGCCGTCTTCATTCCCAAAGGCACCGCAGCACAGCAGTGCATCCCCGGTACCCTTGATAAAAATGAAATCCCAAGGATATGTACATCGCAGAGCTGCAGGTTTGGCAATCAAAGGCCGTACAGAAAGGTCTCCCACGATGGAACCGAGCGGCGTTTCGGAAAGCCCTTCATCAAGCGCCTTCTGCCACGCCTTAGCCCTTATGGAATAATTCTCCCTGAAATTATATTCAGGGATAGGAGGAACCGTTTGTTCATTCTTACGGTCAGCACCCTCAAATGGTGGCGGGAAAGTGACGTTAACGCCCAGGTCAAGGGCAAGCTTCCTGCAGCGGTCGAGCATTTTGTTGGTGCGGTATTTCTCGTGTATCACCGAAGCGTCAAACATCTCCTGATGGACAACGGTCATATAGGGAATAGCTGCGCTCTTCACTCCGAGATCGGCACAGACCCTGATGAAGTTCTCCACATCAGCAAGATTGAAGCGACCAAGCACAAAGGACATGCCAATGCCAGGTCTGTCCACCCCAAGTTCAGACTTCCGTCTCTGCATATACGCAATATTCTTCACAATAGTCCTAAAGACGCGAACCCCCACAACCTTTTCGTGGACCACTTCACTTCCAGCATTTAGAGAAACGTTTAACCATGCTAGATTTCCTTCAATAAGAAAATCTGTCACCGATTCTGTCAGGGCAACTCCGTTGGTACACACCCTCATTGCGGAATAAGGAAATTTATCTCTGCAGAACATATATACGTCCCTGAAGTCGGGTTGAATCAGCGGCTCACCTTCTCCCTGCAGATCAACATTTTGGGGGTACCCCCTATCCACATCCTTGAATATGATCTTGAGTTTCTCCCTGTCTATATAACTCAGATTTCGTCCAGCGGCATATTGTTTATGAAATACGGTCTGACCGCAAAACCTGCATAGAATATTGCAGACAGAAGACATACTGATTACGAGTGTCTTCGGCCATGACTTGCAGTATTCAGAAGAATACTCAATCTCTCTGTCGTTCAAAAACCCATGTGCCCCTCTTGGGTCCATCTCAAATCGCTTCTGAAACTCCCGCCAGTACACGCGGGGCAGAACCTCCAGGTCCTCACTTTTGTCTTCCCGTTTACTGCCGAAGAGTTTTCGGAGTCTTCCTGTCAAGTCCATTACAATTAAGCCTCCTCCTTTACTCCTGCGCAGAAATCACGTCTCTCGCGGCCTGGTATGCCGGAAGCGCATGTAAATGCCAGTAACACATGACAAACAGCGTCCATAACTGCAGGGGCAGAATACGCCGGTGCTGATAATACATTTCGACATGTTTTCTTAAAAGTCGCGCATTCAGGACCTCGGCAAGACCTGTCCGGGGAAGGGACTCGAAAACGTCGACAATCAAAGACTTCAGCAGGTCCAGGAGACGGTCGACCGGTACGGTAAACCCCATCTTCTGACGATCGATGATGACCTTAGGAAGGTATGGGGACATCGCCTCTTTGAGCAGCCATTTTGTTGTCCCCCGGGGGTGCAGTTTGTAGCCTTGGGGCAGGCCAGCGACATAATCAAAGAGTTCTTTGTCAAGAAAAGGGAATCGACCCTCAAGAGAATGTGCCATTAAGATCTTATCGGCTTTCATCATCAGATTTTCGGGCATCCATGTCTTCATATCATAGGCCAGCATGCCGTTCAGCTGTGGTTGTTCTTCAAAGTATTTCCTAAAACGCAGCGTGTGAGGAGGAATGAAGGGATCGTTCATGAAATCAAGCGCATTGCTGAAATACCAGCTCCTGTCCATAAACTCTTGAAAGCGTACGTGGTAAGGGATATTCGAAGTCATCATGTGATGATACTGAGTGTAGCCACCAAAGACTTCATCGCCACCTTCGCCTGAAAGAACGACTGTTACATGTCTCTTCAGGTCTTCACAAAGACGAAAAAGTGGTAGACATGCCGGATCAGCGATAGGTTCGTCCAAGGCAACAGTGATACGGTTGAAATCCCTTGCGAGTTCTTCTGCTGTCGTTACCACTTCTATATGTTTCAGCCCGTATTTTCTTGCTACAGCCCGCGAAAATTCAAACTCATTAACCTCAGGGAACCCGATATTGAAGGTTGTTAATTTGGCTCCGGCCTGATGAATAAAATATGCTATAGTGCTGGAATCAATTCCACCGCTCAACAGAACACCAATGGGAACCTCACCCATCAACTGTGATGTGACCGCTTTCAACATCTTCCTCATCAGTTCCTCTTTAACATCATTGAGATCCGGCAAAGGATAGGGATCTCTGTAGTCAGCATCCCAGTATCGGTATTGAGCGGAGATGCCATTCTTTATCGTAAGATATGTCCCGGCATCGAGCCTGCGAATGTTCCTAAAAAAGGTAAAGGGTGCCGGAATATAGCGGAATGTCAGATAATCCTGAAACCCTGCGGAGTCGAGTGAAAGGTCTATGCCGGGAATACCTACGATTCCTTTTAATTCAGAAGAGAAAATAAATCTTTCCCCGTCTTCATAAATATAGAGTGGTTTGATGCCAAACCGATCTCTGACAAGATAAATAGTGTTTTTCCTATCGTCCCATATGCAGAAAGCGAACATGCCGTTCAGCATGGCAAAAGCATCCGCTCCATATACCTCGTAAGCCTTTACGATCACCTCAGTGTCAGAATGGGTTTTGAACGTATACCCTTTTTGAACAAGGTCATCTTTCAGTGTGGCAAAATTATAAATTTCTCCGTTATAGACAATCCCTATCGTCTTATCTTCGCTGTAAATGGGCTGATGTCCTCCTGCGATATCAAGAATTGCGAGACGCAGATTGAGGAAAGCCCGAAATGCATCACTATGGAATCCTGAGTCATCAGGACCGCGATGGCGCATAGTCTTCCCAAAAATTTCCAGATACTCCCCAACAGGTTGAGGGTTCCGCTTGCCGATGACACCGGCTATTCCGCACATATCTGTTCCCCGCAAGCGTCAGAGACGGTCGATCGCAAGACAAAATGGGGGATCCGGTCAATAACCAGCCTTATCCTCTGATGCATGTCTTTTCTGTCTTTGTAACCGGTAAACATGATTTTGACAATCACCTGACTTCGCGTCCCTCCGGGTGGAATGATGCCGAAATCAATGACAGCAGTCCAAATCTTTCCATAAGGGTTATCATAAGCATTTTTATCATTGGGTGTGTCAACATGGGACAATAACTTTTCAAACCTGAACCAATCATCCTGCCAATAAACCACGCCACCACCCTCGAAGGTATAATTATCTATATAAGCTACGTGCTTTTCCTTTCTCCGGTCCGGCATGAGAGGTTTCTCCGCGTCCCATGTAGCAAAATATCTGATCCCTTCTGACTCAGGAGGTGCGTAAAGACCTGCAAACATCCCCCCATTCGAATCGTTATAGAGTCCCAACCAGTTGTTTTTGTTATGCCGATTCTTATCGTCAATGGTCCATCGACGGGCGAAACCGTACTCGCCATCGTCCCAATATTGATGAACGTTCTTCTGTGAACTGTCATTCTCAGTCATATATGCGCCATCCTGAAGCACGTAGAGGAACCTGAGCGGTTTTGGGAAGTCATTCTTTATGGAGATGCTCATCGGCACATACTGTTCTTCAAAATACATTTCATGCCGTACCCTTATAGTTGCCGGAGGCGCTTTTGATCTTGCCTTCTCTTCAGCCTCACTCATTGCGAAAGGATTGAAACCAGCCCCATTGAAGTAGGTATGCTCAACAAAGGCAATCTTGTTGTTGCCTTTCAGCCCGTGTGAATAGCTCCATTTTAGGGCAGTAGCCCTTGTCCTGAAAGAGGTGTCATCATTATATGCAATGATCAGATCATCAGGGATGCAGAAATAGTCATACAATTTCTCGTAATCATAGACAAAAAAGTTCTCGTAAAAATACCCTTCACCGTTTCCCTTATCGCCAAAGGTCATGGCAATGTTGTTGAGTTTACTGCGGTATCCCTGTCTGTTTTTGAACTCGAGCCAAGTAAAATACTGGTTTTCAGTCGTGTCCTCTTCGAAAAGTTCCTCGCGGGAGCCTATACTAAAGCTGGCTTTATCAAAGAGGACACTATGTTTGTCCCTCACCCACAGGTGAAGCCGTACGACCTGCGTCGTCTCAGAAATAATCCCGCACACGACAAGATGCTCCCAATCGCCTGACCCTGAGTGCGGCACTGAATTCTTCCATTGCTTGCCGTCATAGACACTTAAAAAAACGGAATCCTGGACGTCGCTTTTTACCCAGCCGCTAAAAATAAAAGCCCGAGCATCGCCGCTGACTCCAGCCTTAACGTCTTGGTACAAGGCAATGGCAACACCTGAATTCTTAGCCACCTTTGCACTTGCTCTTCCTGATTTGACGAGAGTCGTCTCTCGTGTAACGGTCCCTGTCCCTTCACCCCCGATTATCCAGCCATCAGGGGCCTCAGCTTCCCCTTTGCTCCAGATCTCGAAATCTCCATTGACGAGCGAGTCGCTTGCCGCCAGCGCCGGGCAAACATCAAAAAGGACCAGCAGGCAAAAGAGGGCGAAGAGAAGCCTTATGACTGCATGTCTTATAACAGCTGACATAGAGACGCTACCCAAGAACCTCAGACATGATCTCTTCCCATGCCTTCAAATATCTGTCGTGGTTGAAAATATCCATAGCAGTCTTTCTTCCTTCCAGCCCTATCTTTCGGCATGTATCAGGATTCTTCAAAAGGTAAACCAGATATTCCCTCAGCTCATCGGGGTCGTTTGAATAAAACCCGTTCACTCCATTCTTCACGAACATCTCAACATCGTGATTATTAACACTAACAGTAGCAAGCCCGCACATCATGGCTTCCCCTCTCGCACGAGGCATAGGAGAGCGTACTGTAGGGTTAAAATAGATTGAATACTGCCGGATACTGTTGGCATAGTTGCGGAATTTTGCAGTGGCGTAAGCGTTGGTGGCCTTTTCATATTTCGTATGCGGTTCCGGCACCAAATAACTGTCAGGCAAGTTGACAAGAGGAAACTTCTTGAACACTTCCCTATACACGAAATGGCCCCGGTAATGCGGACGCTCCTTCATTTTTTCCCCCAGTGTTAGCATGCCTTTTTCGAAGGTCGAAGGAGGGAATTCAGCAGGATCGAATCCCTGCCAGACCACTTTCGACTTACTGAATCTCCATTCCCTCTGTGCCTGATGGGAATTCACTATGACAGGCGTATCCCCCAAGAAATCTACCAGTTTTACCCTCTCATGTTCGATGACCTTTGTTACCTCTCTGTCATCGCACGGCATATTATATTGGCCGTAAAACTGCGGCGTGCCGTGACATATGGCAACTTTCGGGATATGGGCATTTTTCATAAACCATTGAAAATTTATTCCCCACTCAGGCCCAAGAACTCCGTTGGTGTTTTGAGGCGATAGAACGTTTTCGTCAAAATGCAGGATCGCAAAGTCGAAATCGTTGACATCCACATCGTCATAATTCTTGAAGACCGCATTCCGGGGTAGCGGTCTCTGATCATAATCCCATTCATTAGTAAAGCCGGGAGCTATCCCCTTTATCAGAACAAATTCATGCGGAAGTTTGTAAAGCTCGTATTGGTGGGGGCAGTGCCAACGATATGTCACTATCCTCAGTCTTCGCTTCGGTCTTTTCACATAAAAGGGTGGCGGCAGGAATCTCTGAAACATGTTATCGAGATACAGCCTGTCGTCATTCTTGGGATGGCCGTTCTCTTCTACCCATCTGCAGATATTCTGATACGTCTCAAGGGTCCATCTCCTGGATACCAACAGAAGGTCTGGATGCTTTTCAAAAAGTTTTCTGAAATTCTTGAGAGATCGCAAAGATTTAGTTCTTTCGTCCACAGAGGAAGGATGAGAAATATGGATGCTGAGACCACGGGGCGTGAACTTAATTCGTGCACCTCTCGTATAGAGCCGGTACCCCATCTCTATGTCTTCCCAGCCAAAGCCAGAATCCTTATCTGTCGAATAGGAGAAGGCGGTATCGAAAAGTTCTTCCCTTATGAAATCCCTCTTTATCGAGAAGTTCCTTGTGATACAGTTCAAGAAGCTCTGGAGGTTCACCCGATCCTGCAATACGCAATCAAACATAGCTTTGGCAGGGTCGTCCTCATATCTCTTGAGGACAGCAAAAGGAGCCTGACCGTTCGTCTCAATGTTAAAGGGACCTACGGCAGCGTCGCAATCATCATATGCATATGCCTCGGCGTGTGCTGACAGGAAGTCCTTGTTCACGATACAGTCCGAGTCGATGACGATGATGATGTCACCTTTTGCATTCCGTATCCCGGTATTTCTTGATCCACAGTTTCCCATGTTCTCTTGGTTTTCTATGATACGGATGTCGCACCTTTTCCCGGCGTCGCCTTTCTCCTGGAGATCTGCAATGAACTGCCTGACAATCTTCACCGAATCGTCATCTGACTCGTCGTCGACAAAAATAACTTCAAAATTTCCCGGGTATTCCTGCCTCATGAGGGCTTCAAGAAAGAAGCCGACTTGTTCTCCTTTGTTGTACAAAACGCTTACAATGCTGAATAGCGGCAGGCTTTCAGGCAGGACGAATTCCCTGTGTGCGTCAAGAGGCTTCACACTATCGCAACTCGCATCTCCAAGGACTACTTCTATGTCGTCCCCCCTTGTCAGGGAATGCCCCCCATTTGTGTAGCCTTGAATTCGGTTATATCGTTCCACCGGGATTAAGTCCCTACTGGGGGAGGAAAACCGCTTTATCAATGTAAAGAGAAGGGGTCTGATCAAACGCGATCTCCTCGTATAGACAGGCAACAGGTGATAATCAACGAGATTCTGAATTTTCTTCAGTACCTTCCATGATGCGCTGTCTTCTATAGCCTTCAGGCGGGTTAGATCGTGTTCCGCAAGTGCGTCAACGACATAATTTTTATGGAGCTGGATCTCTCTGTCTTTTTGCACTATTACCAGATCCTTCTGTTTCAATAAGGCTTCTTTGCGGCTGATCTCCTCCTCTTTTTGCCTGATCTGGTCGTCTTTAGCCAGCAGCGACGACTCCTTCTGACGGAGGACGACATCTCTTTCTTTCAGATCCAGTTCCAGCTTCTGGTTCAGCATGTGAATATATTGTATCTCTGACTCCCTCTGTTTCAATATGGTGTCCTTCCTATCCAGTTCACTGGTTCTCTGCTGCAGTAGTCCTTCTTTAAATTTCAAGGTAGCATCCCTATTGTATATCTCCTTGAAATTGAATACATCGCAGTTCCCTGTCAATTTTATAAGGTCGGAGCAAGTGAAATTGAACTTCTCCTTAAGCTCCAATGCCATCCCTGCATCGCCTAGAAGTTCATACAGTTTGTTCAGAGCATAATTATGGTAAACGTGATAATTTGTATTCACTTGAAGGGCCAACTGGGCAAGATAGAAAGGGATGAACCGGCTGGACATCTCCTCATAAACGTTGTTGACTTCGGGAAATATTTTTCGGAATTCATCGATTGACGTCATGCTCGAATAGTTCTCAAGAATATGGGTATACTCCCATATAAATCGAGCTGTTGTATCACTGCCGTATCCACTCGTATTTGCATTATTCATTCTGACTCGGAATCTGATCAGGTTTTCAGGGATAATATAAATTTCATATCTTTGACAAAGTCTTATCCAAAAATCTAGGTCGGGCAATTGCGCATAACGGGGATCGTACTGACCCACGTCATTGTAACACCCTCGTCTGATCAGAGCACTCGGGTGGCAAAGACAGTTTCCTCTGAAGAAGAAATGGTTCATCCATTCATGCCGCGAACGATTCGACTGCTTGAATATGCTGTAGTAAAAGTGTTCTTTGTCGCTGAAGTCATCCCCTTTTTCGTCGATGATCTGAGCGTAGCTGAAGACTGCACCGATGTCTTTGTGCTCGTCCAGAAACTGCACCTGCTTCTGAAGCTTCTCAGGGAGAAAAACATCGTCAGAACTCAGCATTGCAATATACTCACCGCTTGATTCCTTAAGGCAGTTGTTCGCAGCAATACAGGCTCCTTGATTTGTTTCGAAACGGAAGAATCTTATTCTCGGGTCGGAGAACTTGAGTATTTCATTGACCGTGCCGTCTGAAGATCCGTCATCGGTAATGACGATCTCGAAATCCTGGAAGGTCTGGTCAAACACTCCCCATATTGCTTCTGCCACGTATTTCTCATGGTTAAAGGACGGAATAATAACGCTTACTTTCGGCATGCGGTCCTAACCCTTTTCCCCTTGCATGAAAAGCTTTTCAAGAGCATACAGATCTTTACTGCATCATCAATCGCTAGGTCTCCATAAAAGGGAAGTGACAAGACCTCTCTTACCACCAGCTGCGCAACTGGCAGTTTGGACGGATGGGAAGATGGCAGCTGTTTGTAGCAGGGATAGTCACTGCAGAGAGGATAAAAATATTTTCGCGTGAAAACGTTATAATTTCTGAATCCCTGATACACCTCATCCCGTGAGCGGCCGAACCGTCGCTCATCAATCCTGATCACAAAGTACTGATCGGCATCCTTGACGTTCGGGAGGGGAGCGATCAGGGTAATCCCCTCAACATCTGCAAGATGTTTCGTATAGACTTCCTTGATTATCTTTCTTTTGCGCTGCTCCTCTTCTACAAGATCGAGCACCGCAAGTCCAAGAGCTGCCTGCAGTTCATTCATCTTGCCGTTGATTCCAGGCATTGCGACCTCTTCTTCGTTCTTGATCCCAAAATTCTTGAGTAGATCGATCCGAGATTTCAGGTTCTTGTCACTGAAGGTCAGGGCACCTCCTTCGGCCGTATGGAAGAGTTTTGTTGCGTGGAAGCTGAACATCGTGACATCGCCGAAGTTACCGATCCCAGTACCATCAATCTCGACACCGAAGGCATGAGCAGCATCATATACCACCTTCAGACCGTACCGGTCAGCAACCTTCTGAATTCTGTCAACATCGCAGGGGGTACCAAAAACATGCACTGCCAGTATCCCCGTGGTCTGAGGCGTTATCATTGTTTCGACTTTGTCCGCGTCAATGTTCATCGTCTTTTCATCGATGTCGCAAAAGACCGGACGTATGTTGTTCCATGTCAAAACGTGTGGTGTTGCGGGAAAGGTGAATGGTGTAGTTATTACCTCACCGGAGAGCCTGAGGCTCTGACATGCCACAATCAACGCGATGGTTCCATTATTGAACAAGGAGAGATACGGGACCTTTAATACCCGCAGCAACGCTCTTTCGAGCAATTCGTGCTGGCGACCATTGTTCGTAAGCCACTGAGAATCCCAGATCTCTTTAAGTTTTTCTGATACCTTGGTAAGATCGGGCAGCAGGGGACGGGTGACATAAGTAGGTTGGTTGAAAGGTTCTACATCAGTTTTCATCATTCACTTTTCTCATGCTGCGTATCTGTCAAGAACGCTTCATACGTCTTTAAAACGGCATCCCTGTTCCTGTCATGTATCTTCTTGTTGCCTATATAGATACCCCAGGGGTCCAGATCGCTACTGACCACAGAACATGCTCCTACCATTGCCCCTTCGCCTATCGTAACACCAGGCAAAACGACGCTGTTCGCTCCCACGATACAAAAGCGGCCAATGCTAATAGGTGCTTGCCTGACATTTCTGTATTTCTCAGAGATCGTCGGATTTCCGAAACCCCACTCCTTAAAATCCTCCGTTCCCGTCAATATCCTGCACCCCTGTGAAATTCCGGAGAAGTCTCCCATTTCCAATGCTTCGCCGCCTGTAATTGAGGTGAAACACGCAATATGAACGTTGTTCCCGATGATTATTCTCTTCTTGGCGTAAATAAATACGAAGTCGTCTATAATAACATCTTTACCAAACTCAATTTTCTCTAAGCCCACTATCTTTGTGAACTCGAACGTTCTCACCCTAGGTATCTGGTACTGGACCATAGTTGCCTCCTATTTTATGGCCTCGATGACGAGTCTCGAATCCCTTCTCGTTTCTCTCTTCCTGAGCTCAGCGTAAGCGCTCGCGTTCCAATGCTGTCTCCGGAGTTTCATGAAGCCTGCCTCTTTAAGTCGGCGCTCGAGTTCTTCTCTATCATAGAGGTACTGATGACCCCACTCCTTGAAACATAGGTTTATCATCTCGGCTTTTGTCTTCATCCACTCATATCCATACTTCTTGATCCAGTCCTGCCTCTTCCATAAGAAGAAATACTTGAGAAGCAGATAGCGCAGGTCCGGCGTGGCAATGCGGACGACGCCGCCGGACTTCAGTACCCGATGGAACTCCCTGAGCACATCCAGTGCCTCTTGAACTGTCAAGTGTTCCAGAAAGTGCTCGCTGTAAATGAAATCTATGGTTCCTGGCCCACACGGCAAAGGCTTTCGCATATTATGGTGTAAGTCGGCTCTTGGTGAATCCACGTCGATATTTATCCACCCGTCAAAGTAGACGTCCCCGCAGCCGACATGGAGCATCACCATAAAGAATTCCTAGATCGAGACCTTTTGCACATCCACGGCGTTATCCCAATGGACATGGCCGTAAAGGATTGCTTCCCTTCGCGGCTGCATCTGGAACTGGACAGCCACGGGAATAAAATCGCAGAACTCCACCTGCCCCAGCTGGAGATTGATCGGGATCGACAGCACACAGGCAACGCTGTACGCCCCGCTCATGAGAGCTGCCTTAAAGCGCCAGTCGACAACGTAGCGGCCGCCTCTCTTTGCTCCTCTGATGGACTTCCCCTCGATCACGCTGTCGGAGTATACGACGTCAACGCCGTTTCTGTCCCTGATATGGTAACCGTATGCGAGCATCTGCAGGTCACGGTCGACTTCGACTGCCATACGCAAGACGAGATCCTGTTCATACTCAACGTCGACGATCTCCCTGCCATTTCCGTCGAGAAGCTGCACATTTACGAAGCTCGCCTTTCCATTCCGTATCCTCTGGAAATCTGCTCGCTTCCGGAACTCCAGACCGGGCAGAAAGGTTGCCGAAGAGTCCGGCGCTGAACCGAGGGACCTTCCTCGGGATGGTTCATAGTCGATGATTCCTTGTTCACCTTCTACTTTTCTCGAAAAATACCTCTCGACGACCTGGTCCGGCTTGCCGGCGCAGATGACTTTCCCATTGTCGAGAAGGATCGCTTTCTTGCAAAGGCTCTTCACCGATGCCATGTCGTGGCTCACAAAGACCAGCGTGATTCCATCTTCTATCATGGCTTTCATTTTTGTCATGCACTTTGCCTGGAAGAACATGTCGCCCACGGCAAGGGCCTCATCGACGACGAGGATGTCCGGGTCTATATGAATCGCTGCTGCGAAAGCGAGACGGACCTGCATGCCGCTTGAGTAAGTCTTTATCGGCTGATCGATAAACTCACCGATATCGGCGAATTCAGAGATAGCCTGAAATCTCCTATCCATCTCCTGGCTGGTCATACCCAGCAAGGCACCGCTCATATATACGTTTTCTCTGCCGGTGAATTCCGGATTAAATCCCGTACCCAATTCGAGCAAAGCTGATAGTTTGCCGTTCTTGACTACAGAACCCTCCGAGGGCTGCAGTATTCCGCAGATAATCTGGAGAAGCGTGGATTTCCCGCTGCCGTTTCTGCCAATAATCCCAAAAGTCTCTCCTTTTTCTATCTCAAAGGAAACCTCATTCAATGCCCAAAAATCATGATGATATTTCCGGCGTAAGGGGTGAAAGGCTTCTTTGAGCCGGTGACTCGGTCTGTCATAAAGACGGTATTTCTTGCTCACATTATTAACGCTTATTGCAATCTCTGATGCCATGTACTTCGTACTCACTTCGTTGGGCAGTTCTACATGGGGTCGAAATTTATCATCCGTAAGACCTCATAGCACGTCTGCAAAATGAGGTCGTAGACGGAGAAAAATCAGAGCACCTAGAATGAAAATAAGGCCCGTTACTCCCCAGAAATAGAGGGTCATCTGCCAGTTGTACCAAAATGGCACACCGTAGAGAAAGGACTCGCGGTAACCCCGAACGATATAGAACATTGGATTTAACTTTACGAAGAACTGGTATTTATCCGGCATGATCGATAAATCCCAAAAAATCGGTGTGCCCCAAAAGCCAATCTGCAAGATGACACTGACGACTTGACTGATGTCCTTCGTAAAAATATTTATAGAGGACGTTATCCATCCAAGTCCCAACGCAAGCACGCTCATCGCACCGAAATAATAGAACGCTTGAAGCCAGTACAGGCTGAATGGCATTCCTTGGAAAATAATCAGCAAGATTAAAAAGACGAGAAAAATAACATGAGTTACAAAGGACGCAACGAGCTTTACTACCGGAAGAATGCTAAGGGGGAAGACGATTTTCTTGACCAGATGGGGGTTGTTGCTGATCACGGACGTTGACCCATTTATGACCTCGACGAAGGTGTTCCATATACACATCCCGGCAGTTAGCCAGACAACAAAAGGCACATTGTCTCTGGGCATAGTCTTAAATCCGATACTAAAAACAAACCATAGGATGAAGATCATAATCAGGGGATTTATGAAAGTCCAAAAAAAACCGAGGAGTGATCCGATGTGTTGACTTGCAATGTCACGCTTGGCCATTTCCATGATCAAACGTTTTCGTCTGAAGAGAGTGAGGAGAAAGTCTATAAATCCTCCCCACAATGCCAGGATCTTATACATATGTCGGATAATTATTATGAGCAAACCTATGTTGGAAGAGAGATTCCATACTTTTTCAATCCCTCCATTGAAAGCAGACGATTACCAAGATTTGACCAGGGCGACAACGTCCTTCACTCAAAGGAGACCTGAAAACCCATTTAATGTTCTATTATAGCATTTCCGGCCTTCCCACTATTGCCCCTTCTGGACTTACACTCGATAAGACTGTTTCGTGGGATGACGTATCGCGTGGGTGACCTCATCTAACGTTCCTTGCAAATTTCAAAAAAATGCTGCCCGTTCCGAACAGGCAGCATTTTTTTGGGATTGATACTTTTGACAAATTACTTCGCAGCGCCCTTTTCGATTCTATCAATCTTCGCAGATAAAGCCTCTATCATCTTATTTTGCTCCTGAACAACCTTTGTCAGAACAGCGACGATGTCCATCGAACTTAAGCCCTTCCTGTCTCTCATAGCAACGAGATCGGGAACATCTTCCGCGATGAATCCGACATGATTCTGCTCTGGCATGGTCTTGTAGGTAAAAGTTACGGGGTTGAGGTTATTCAGCGCATCCATGGCTTTGTCTGCACTAAGGGTCTGGATATTTTCCTTGTACTCCCTGCTCGAAGCATCGACCCATGCAGTACCTCCATCATTATAAGAACAACCGCCGGGACCACAAACCTGCAATTTATGGGCAGGCGTGCTTGTCCCGATACCAACATTCCCGGAATTGAGAACCAGCGTATCTTGGACTGCATTTGCCTTTATCGCCTTAAAGACATTCTTCCCCCCCAATCTGAAATAAAAATCATGGGTGGTAGTATTCAAGAGGGTAACCATAGGCAAGGATGGATGAGAATCTGAGAGCACCTGAAGGATTAGATGTTCACCCCCTTTGGGACCAAGAGCAAATTGCTCCTGAGCGCTTGCAGCACTTGCACCTATGATGTTTGAATTTGCAACCCGCAACGCTGTGCTTGCATTTTGGTTATTCAGCACGTTAACCATCTCATTTGTTGGTGCAGTCCCCACACCAACCTGACCAGTATCCTGGACCACAAATACCGTGTTCGTGCCGTACGAATCCTTTACGATCAGCTTATCCGCCGCAAACATCGGGACAGTCATCACACTTGTAATGATCAACACACCCATCAGAACTACGAACAACTTTTTCATATCCTCTCTCCTCTCGGTGACAAAATTGCAAAATAATCGTTTCTCACCCCGGACATTCTACGACATTCTTTTTCATCACCTCCCTATATCGTTGTGATCACCCATGAGTCGTCCCTGCGTGAGGTCCTTGTTCCAGCTATTTCGTTCGACAGAAGACACCCCATTCCCCCTTGTCTCCCTACTTTTCGGGTTGATTTGATCTCCCATAAAATTCTTGGCCGTAATTCTTCGAAATCTCATTGTCAGTGCTTCTATGCTGCATGCGCTGGCATTACGCGTATACGTGAGTCATTACCCTCCCTAATCTTCATTTATAGATTCATCCAAAAGTAATAATGGCCTCGATGAAATTTCCTGTGCAAAACTCAACGGCACCTCGGGTCAGATCCTTGCCTCCCTTCAGTTAATTATACTACAAAATATGGTAGTGATAGATTTTGAATCATGAAAATCCATCACTACCCAAAATATTGATTACCCGACAACTACTCCATCTATGATCACCGTCCCTTTCTCTATTGTGATTGAGCCGTCGAGCGTCGAGTAGCCGACGATGCAGGTACAGTCGCAGTTGTAACCACCCTTCAGGGTTACTGTCTTGTCCTGTCCAAGAACAAGGGCTTCAATGAAATCAACAGCCTGCATCTCTATGACATCTCCGCTGAAGGACTGGTCATAGGCTGTCTGGATCGAAGCAAAGTATGACGAAGCCATGTGCACCTTGGCGTTTGGGCATGGTGAGACCGTAATATAATTTGTCTTCGTTACTGTGACGGAACCGTTTTCGTCTGATGCTGTGAGCTTTACGTTGTAAGAACCGACGTTCTTGTAAAGATGAGAGGGATTCTGCGCTGTGTAGGTAGTGCCGTCTCCAAAGTCCCACAACCAGGAACTTGGGAGAATTGAAGAGGCGTCAGTGAGGCTGACGAGTAAAGGCGCATAACCGCTTATTGGCGAAGCGGTGAAATCAGCCGTGAACGAGAAGGTTGCCGTTACCGACTTAGTATCATTCATGGTCATGTCGCAGGAAGAAGCATTTCCGACACAGTCCTCTGACCATCCCGCAAAGAACGCCCCGGCATCAGCATTTGCCGTGAGAGTTACCGGCGTGTTGGCTCCATATGTTGCAGTCCCTGTAGTTCCGTTCCAGGTGAGAGTTCCGGTTGAGACCGTCACTGTGCCGGGGCCTTGCTTTGTAACGGTGAGAGTGTATTGCGGCTCATTGCACGACCCGTTCATGGGACTGTCATAGGAGTTTCCGAAATCAGCGGTCCAGTAGTGACCATAGGTGGACAGGGCGTCATAGGCGTAGCCGACGCCTATGTCTCTCATGGAGCTGTTCAGGATATTTGCCCGGTGGCCCGGGCTGTTCATCCATCCGTTTACAACGGCAGCGGCCGTGGAATATCCTGCAGCGATATTCTCAGCAGCGGTATACCAGAAGTAGCCTGAGTTGTCGATCCGGGTTGTAAAGTCGGACCCGTCCGAACCGGTGTGGCTAAAGAAATTATTTGAGGCCATATCCTGACTGTGCAGCCGCGCGGCCTCAACAAGGCGGACATCGAGAACGAGCGCGGGCAATCCATTGTTCTGCCTCTCCTGATTGATAAGGGCGACCACCTCCTCTTCCACCGCAGTGGGACACATCCAGGCATGAGCCGGGGACCACTGTGCCATCACCGTTGCTGTAACAGCGAGTCGAAGGATACAGGGGAGAAGGTTTCTCGCTGCGGTCTTCATAATCCCTTGCATCATCGCTGTTTCGGTTGCAGCCAAATCATATCTTTCATCTCGCCAAAGGCAGCATACTCCATATGCGAATAGCAATTTTTGTACTTATTCCCGGGGGCATATGAAGAGCGAGGGAACACAAAAAAATCCTTTCTCTTTTGGTATTACTGGGATTGTGAGGAGAGGTAAGTGAAGCCATATGACGGAAAATGTCATCTCCGGGACCAAAAAGAGACGTATATTAACTTTTGTCCAGGCCTCTGTGATATCATGTATGTCATAGCAGGGGCGATATTCTTGACCGGGATCTGATACATTCGTCACCATATCTCAATCGAGCAAGGGATCGAGGATCATACGTTGAAAAGGGCGCTTATCACCGGCATCAGAGGACAGGACGGAGCATATCTGGCAAGGCTTCTTCTCGAAAAGGGATATGAAGTCTACGGCGCTGACAGGAGCGGCGATACCGGTTCCTGGAGGCTGAAGGAGTTGGGCATCGAAGGAGATGTAAGGATCAGATATATGGATCTCCTTGAACTGACGAATATCATGCGGGAGATCGAGAAGATCAGGCCGGATGAGATCTATAACCTCGCGGCCCAGAGTTTTGTCCAGGCTTCCTTTGAACAGCCGATCCTGACGTCTGATATTGATGCCATGGGCGTGGTGAGACTGTTCGAAGCGATAAGGGCAACGAAATCCGGCGCGAGGTTCTATCAGGCATCGACGTCTGAGATGTTCGGCAAGATCCAGACAGTACCCCAGAACGAGAGAACACCTTTCTATCCCAGGAGTCCCTACGGAGTCGCAAAGCTCTTCGGCCACTGGACGACCGTAAACTACCGGGAGTCGTACGGAATATTTGCCTGTTCCGGCATCCTCTTCAACCATGAGTCGCCGTTGAGAGGGACCGAGTTTGTCACCCGAAAGGTCACCCGTGGCATTGCGAGATTACGCTGTGGACTTCAGGACAAGATCGCTGTCGGCAATCTCGACTCAAGACGGGACTGGGGTTATGCTCCTGAGTATGTGGAGGCGATGTGGCGCATGCTCCAAAAGGATGGGCCTGATGACTATGTCATCGCAACGAATGAATCTCACACGGTTAGAGAGTTTATTGAGTTTGCCTTCCGATACGCAGGCTTTGATCTTCTGTGGGACGGCAAAGGTCTGGAAGAAAAAGGCATAGACCGGAAGACAGGCAAGACCATCGTCGAAATAGCCTCTGAATTCCTGAGGCCCGCGGAGGTCGATATGCTGATCGGCGATTACTCCAAGGCTAGGGAGAAACTGGGATGGGAGCCGAAGGTGAAGTGTGAGGAGCTTGCGAAGATCATGGTCGAGGCCGATATCAGGAGGGTCGGGAAAAGACTATGAAGGCTCAAGGAAGCGCCTGGTGAAGCGGACCGATCAATGGTGAGGTGAGTCGTGGATCATCTTGACGACAGAGAGGCCGAGCGTACGGAGTTATACCGTCTCTTCGCTTCGTTGTTCATGCAGGAACCGGCCATGGAGACGATTCTGACCATGAAGGAGATGTTCCGGATGGAATGCGATGATACACCCGATGAGGTGGCTGAGGATTTCAGGCATCTTTTTCTGGCGCCGCAAGGGGAACTCCCGTCCTACGAATCTCTTTACAACTATCCCCTGAAGGAGAGACCGGGATTGTGGGGGAGGGTGACTGAAGAGGTCCAGAATTCATACCGGGCGGCGGGACTTGTGATCGATGCGGAGATCGGTCTTGCTCCGGACCACCTATCGGCTGAGCTGCTGTTCATGAGTTACCTCATTGAGCATGGTCTCTCTGGGCATCAGAAGGACTTTCTCGAAACCCATATCCTCACCTGGGTCCCTGAATACTGTGATGAGATCAGGAAGCGGGCGCATACAACATTCTATCGGGAAGTCGCTGACCTGCTCAAGGAATTCGTGACCTCGGACTATGAAGAATTCGGGCATGAGTGAGGTCTGCGGTGCCGGAAGAGCCAAAGGAAAAACCCCTTTTCAGACAGCTCCTCGAAGCGAGTTCGGTAGGCATCCAGCTTGTCCTCTCGACATTTGTGGGATTCGCCATCGGGTATTACCTCGACAAGTTCTTGAAGACGACCTTTCCATGGCTGACGATCATATTCCTCATCATCGGCATCATCTCAGGGTTCCATGAACTCCTGAGGGTCGCGAGAAAGCAGAATGGGCCTCGGAAAAAAGATCGTTAAACAGAGCGTCATCGTGATCATCCCCCTGGTCATCCTCTCGTACCTTGTGGACTGGAAGCCAGAGAATATGAGATTCCTGAGGATCTTCGGCAATCCTGACTTTATCCCTGTCAGTATTATCATCGGCGGTCTTTTGGGGCTTGCAAATCTTCATGGCCTCCTGTGGAGCCTCGAAAGACTCCTCGGTGCCCGGAGGGCAGACGCCAAGCTCATCGTCCTCAGCATGCTCCGGCTCTTTGTCCTCTTCGGTCTCATCATTGTCCTTACGGCCTTCAAGGTCATCAATTTCCTCGGCCTCCTCATAGGAATGACGGTCGTCTTCATCATTCTTATTAAGGAAGCGGTGAAGACCGCGCGGAAACAGGCGGAGGAGTAGAACCTATCTCATAATTGGTTCTTGCTCGAAGGCTGTCATTCCCGCAAGCGAAGCATGTCGGGAATCCTTCTGGAAATAAAGAAAGATTCCTGACAAGCCGGAATGACACGGAAGAGGCTGATGATGAATGTTTCGATTTTGAGATAGGTCCTCAGGTTGCCCTATGTTGTCTTTTTCCGTGACCATGGAAGGTCGCCTGCCAGAAAATCACAATATAATAAGGAGAATCCCGTGATCTCTCAATATCGCTGAGCGGTGTTGGCATTCCTGAGATGTGGTATGATAAAGTGCTTGAAGGAGGCGGAATGCTCATTGATGCGAGGGGTCTCAAACATCCTGAGCCTTTACAGAAACTGAGGGAGATCGCTCCAACAATGTGTTCCCTCGATGGTTACGTCGAGCTGTTCATTGACGATGAAGAAGCTCTCAAGCATCTGAGAACATATGCTGTCGTCTCCGGTTGCAAATATGAGATAGAGAAAAGAGATTCCTATTATTCAATAAGGATCGAAAGCTCATGTTCATAAGTCCGGGCTGTCGGATGTCACAGTCCCTGTTCCCATAGGACCATGAAGGTTGCGGTCGTAACCGGCGCAGCGAGGGGTCTCGGAAGACAGATCGCGATCACCTTGCGTTCGTGCGGATACGCTGTTGTAATCAATTATAACCGCTCTCTGACTGAAGCCAACGAGCTGGCAGAGCTCCTCGGTGACACGACAATGGCTCTGCAGGCCGATGTGAAGTCCCTCTCGGAGATGGGAGAGATGGCGGAGAAGGTTAAGAGCCGTTGGGGAAGGGTGGACGCTCTTATCAATAATGCGGGAATAACAAAGGACTGCCTGCTCATGAACTACCGTGAAAGCGATCTTGACGAAGTTCTTCGAGTCAATCTCAAAGGCTGTTTTAACGCGGTGAAGGCCTTTGCGCCACTCATGATAAAGTCCGGCGGAGGGCATATCATCAACGTATCTTCGCGGTCGGGCGTGAAGGGCAAGGCCGGTCAGGCCGCTTACAGCGCTTCAAAAGGAGGAGTCCTCGGGTTTACGATTGTGGCGGCGCAAGAGTTATCGGCCCATAACATAAGGGTCAATGCCCTCCTTCCCGGTTATATGCCGACAGGGATGGGAAGAGCGGCTGAGAAGTCCATGGAAGAGGCGAAGGCGGACAGTCTTCTTAAGCGTCTTTCTGATCCTGAAGAGGTCTCGCGATTTATCGCGTATCTCCTGACAACGAGGGGCATAACGGGGCAGGTCTTCGGTCTGGAATCGAGGGTTTAGTCTCTCAGCCATGAGAGGAAGGCATGAGCTCCACGGTTACTAAGATTCTTCATAATGGGATTTACATGATTCCAAAAGAATCCCTCCCTACCTCCCTTTTCCAAAGGGAGGAAATAAACCCCTCTTTGGCAAAGAAGGGTGAGGGGAGATTTTCCGATCAAATGTCTATCCAATTCTTAGGAAATTAATAATTTCGATAAAGTACATGGCAAGAGGGTTTTTTATCACCGGCACTGATACCGGCGTCGGGAAGACCGTTGTGACGGCAGCGCTTATCAGGGCCTTCTGTGTACTCGGTATGCGCGTTGCCGGAATGAAGCCTATAGAGACGGGGTGCAGGCGCGAAGGGGATGTCCTTTATCCTTCAGATGGTATCGTTCTCAGGAAGGCTGCCGAAATGCACGAGGCAATAGATGAAATAACACCCTGCTGTTTTGAGGCACCTGTTGCACCGTTTGTCGCGTCAGAAAGGGAGGGGAGGGACGTCAATGTCAATTCCGTCATTGAAAAGTTCAATGTCCTTCTGAAGAAGTACGACGCGGTGCTTGTGGAAGGAGCAGGCGGCATCCTTGTCCCGATAAGGAGAGACTATTTCATGATCGACCTCGCGAGAGAAATGGGTCTTCCCCTCATTGTCGTGTCGAGCCCGTCCCTGGGCACGATAAACCATACCCTTCTCACTGTTCGCCATGCGTTGAGGGAGGGGATAACCGTTTCAGGGATCATCGTGAATTTCAGCAAGCCGCCAGGCGGCACGATGGCTGAAGAAACCAATCCTGACATCCTGCGAAAGATCAGCCCTGTGCCTTTGATCGGGACGCTCCCCTATCTCGCTGATCTCGGATACGACGCACTCTCACAAACTGCGTTGGGGGCAATCGATACGAAGCAGCTCCTCAAGGAACTCGGCTGGTCTCAGGGCACGATAAAATAAGTGTCCCAGCGATAATAAGTGCTGAGATCCTCCACCGGGGTCCCTGTCGGTGTCACCAGGGCATGAAGGTAGTACGTACCAGACGGCAGCGATCGTGAAAAAAGCGTTCCGAAGGGCACCGCATCAATCTGACCTAACGTATTGGAGCGCCACTTCACAATCCCGGCGGAGAGCAGCTGGACAAGATTGTCCTGTGTTATGAGGTAATAGGTATTTCCGACAGAGATTGCAAGGTAAATATCTACGGGTGCTGAGGAGGGCAGAAAACTGATATGGAGAGTCAATTCGCCATGAGCCATATCTCCAACGGCAAGAGGCCTATTTAAGGAGGGATCGGTGCTGAAGATGGGATCGGGGTTTTGAGGATAGGCATAACTGTCAGGTGCTGCGGGTAAAGGCAGTTTCATCTTCGGATAGAGGTAGGTGATACCGTTCATGTCGTCCTCACTCAAAGTCCTTTGACTCGTCCCTCCCATATCGGCATAAGCGAACATCGTCTTCTGAGAATCTCCCGGGCTATAGAGGTCATCCAGGCTCAGGGCATGGCCCAGCTCGTGAGTCAGCACGCCCTGAAGGTCATAGGCATGAGGCGAACCGTCCGTCGCCCACGCGTAATTTGTGTTAAACTTGATGTCACTCTCAAGGAGCTCTCCTGTATGAGGGTTATACCAGAATGAATTTTCTGCAAGCGTCCCGTCTGTTCCCATCTGGCCGAAACTGATGACATTGATGTTGTCGTTTATCTCAGCGTTCTTTGAGGTGGTCCCGCCGTAGAGAAAAGAGAAATCAGAGGTAGTTACGTATGTCCAGGTCTCCATGGCGGCCTGGATAGCCGGTATGCTGTTCTGGGGCCCACCCTGAGGATCGACAAGGTAAGCAGCCTGGAGCGAATTCCATTTCAGATCAAGACCTGAATCGGTCTTGATAACCATGAACGCTGAGGCGTCAAAAGACCAAGCATGGAGGAGAAGGACGAGCGTCAGGGAGACGAAGAAGAACGCTGAACTCTTCACTCTTTTACCCTCTTTATCTTCTCTATGAGGGCGTCAACAGGGATCACATAATCAATGGTGTCTCTTCCATCGATAACAGAGAAGCCGGTCTTCCGCGCAATCCTGTTTTCATCAACGGAGTATTTACCCTGTCCCTTGCCTACCGTGGTGTAAACGGTCCCGCCATTCCTGCCTGCTCCCGATCTGAGAAAGAGCAATACCTTCTCCTTTTTCCTGAGCGGCGCTACGTCTGAGACCCTGAGGCCGATATCACCGGTCTCCCCTCCAGGATACTCTACGACGATCCTTTTCTGAAGACTCCGACCTTTTATAACTTCGTTGACGAGGACGACGGCGCGGGTGAAGATACTTTTCCCATCACCAGTCCAGTGCGATGAAAGGGCCTCAACTTCTCCTGATACGACGATCTCAGATTGTTTCGCGAGGTCTTCTGTGGTCATGGCCTTCATGACCGCAAATGACGGAGACAAAAGACCGAGCACCGTGAGGAACAAGAGAGATAAAGAAACAGGGACTCTACGTTCCATCCTTACCTTGTTGTCCAGGTTGTCCAGGGCGATTTGTACATTCTTTTATTATAAGATGGCGTAAGTTTTTTATAAAGGTGAAAAACTACCCGGTCAGGGGCCCACGATTCGGCTAGCTCACATACTTCATAGACTTTGGGGCCGACGTCCGATTCGCAGGCAAGAGGCGGGGTTATTGGCGGGTCAGCTCATGGGGACCGTAAGTGTCTCTTCAGGACAGGCCGTTATTGGGACCATGTGGTCGGAAAATCACCGGCGGCTATTCTCTTGCCGAAAAGATGATGACGGTTCCGGCACGACAATGGATGAATCGTATGTCTACAAAGACGTTTTAAATGGTATCACATAGTAGCCCGGTGAGACCTTGTATTGATCCAGAAGGGCCATGAGAACAGCTCCTGACTGAAAAGAGGAGTCTGTCATCAGCTCGAGAGTTAGATTCAGGCTCTTTCCCACCGCTCTTCCCTTAATCCGTGCATAGACGCCCTTGCCCTGGAGGCTAAAGGATTGTACCTCTATCGCTGTGCCCTTTATGGAGATGAGGGACTTGATTTGACTGAATATCTCGAGGGGGAGAAAGAAACCACCGATTGATGCATTCCTGAACTGAGCGTTGTCGACTATGAGTCGAAGCTCTCCGGCCCCGTCTCTCAGGTGCAGATACCCAGAGAGAGTGCCTTCACCCTGAAGGCCGATAAGGTCAAGGACAGGGAGGCCCTTTACCGGGATGTCGCTGCCTTTCAGTCTGACCGGCCCCTTGACCGTGAGACCTATCGTACCGGTCACCGTGCCGCCATGAAGATGAGAATCCAGACTTAACTGAGGGTTCAGTCTCAATACCGAGGGGATCATAATGGTTCCATGAACTCCGTCAAGAATCAGGAGCGGGGATTCTGAAGTTGGCGGACTGTCTGGCTGACTTTCTGAAGTGGCCTTATTCCCAGGAGTCCCTCTCTTCAAGATGGAGAGCTTCTCAGCGTCGAAGCTGTAAAAAAGGCCTTTTCTGAAACCCTCAATCTTTAGAGAGATCTCTTCTCCTGAGATGGAACTCTCAATGAGATCTATGATGAATCTATCCGGTATGACAAACCAAAAGCCGGTGACGACAAGCAAAAGAACCGCGACGATGAGCGCGTATTTTTTCACTTCTTGACAAAGAGTGAAAGGGAGATCGTTACATTGAGAAGTTCAGGATTCTCAAAAGTCTTTTTTACGGCGATCCTCTTGACCGAAAGCATAACAGGGGCTTCATCTATCTTATAAAGGAGGTTGACCAGTTCGTTTAACGTGATCTTCTCTATCTGGGCCTCTGCACTTTCTTCGGTGCCGCCGCTCACCTCCCTGCTTCCTGTGGCCTTCACCGATTTCACTTTTCCCTGCAGCCCCAATGAACCTGATATGTCATCGAGGGCCTGAGGTACGCCATTCACTCTTGTGAGAGACTTCCGCTGTTCAAGGGAATCGAGACGTCCTTTCAGGGATTTATATTCGGCCCCCAGGGTGAAGAGCTCCTTGTGCCTTGCCCTGAGAAAGTCGGTCTCCTTCGTCGTTGTCTTCTGCAGTATGAAGAGAGGGACGATAAGGAGGCTGAGGCCGATGACAACCAGTGATAAAGGATGAAAGATGAAGGATGAAGAACGGAAAAGAGACAATAGCCCTTCATTGTCCACCCTGTTTCTTGTCCTTTCTGTTATCGTTTCATCTTTCATCTTTTTCGCTCTTTCAGCTCTGCCTGTACCCTTTGGCGACTACCGTAAAGCGGATTTTGCCGTCCACGGCGGTCTTTATGTCGGACACGATGACGCCTCTCAGGAAGTCAGAAAGCTTCGACTTTATCCTGTCCGCGTCGTCCATAGAGTTTGCTTCCCCTTTTATCGTCACAACATCCTTATCGAGGGAAATCTCGTCGAACCTGACTCCCGGGAGAGTTCTCCTTGAGAGTTCCGTCAAGAAAGGGAGCGGAGAAACTCCGGTCAGAAGTGCTTCTCTTTCCCCGAGTTCCTTCATGTGAGACTTCAACTGGTAGAACTCATCACCTATCTTCTTATCATTCGGAAAAAGGCCGGTGTAAATGCTCCGCATTTCGTTCTTCATCGAGGCGGCCCCTTTTTTTGCAACAATCAGTCTGAGGACGAGATCGGAATTAATCACGAGGGCCAAAAGGAGCAAAAGGGTTGCGGTCACTTTCAGCCTCTTCCTTGTCTTCTCAACATCCATTGTATACGCAAAGGGACCCGTTCTGAGATTAATCGTTGGGGCTGCAAGCTCCTTTTTCGCAAGTTCGATCCTCTGTTCGGAACTCATCCCTTCAGGTTCCATGAGATATGGACCGAGGTTGTTCGCGCCCTTAGAGATGGCTGCGCCAAGTTCCAAGGACGTGACGGTCTGAGGGTCTATACCGAGAGAAGCGAGTCTTGTGAGTACATCCCTGAGTGTCTTCCTGTCTCCATACGCTACGAGGAGATCGGAGGCATTGTTGGTCTTTCCCAGCACCACAGAGTCAAAGACCGCGTTCTCTGCTCCACCTAAAATCAAATTGTCGAGTTCGAAAGGGATGACGCTCTTCAACTTCTCCTTGTCAGAAAAGGGGAACTGCATCAGCCTGAAATTCAACTGATGCAGGGGAAGGCTCAGGAAGAATTCGATGACGCCGTTGAGTTGACCTTCAGGAGATGACGGACCGAAATCTACTGTCTTCTCAAATTCATATCTCCCTGCACGGCTCTTGAAGACGTGAATGGTGAGCGGCTCTTTGCCGTCCCACCTGTCCTGCATGTCAATGAATCCGGCTGTCCGTGTCAGCACGCTTGCACTACATCTCCTTCCAGTATTCTATGGTCGTCTGTCCGCTTATTGCGACAACGCTTTCTATAACTCGCTTGATCTGGTTCTCCTCTGCAATAACCTTAATACGAAAGCGGGATGACTTCACGTCTAAATTCTGCTGGAGGGGGGGGCCGATGTCCTTCCCCACCCGGTGTATGAAATCTGAGGATATATCTGCAAAGGGCTTGCGCTCTCTCTCCTGTATAATACGTTGAGCTTCAGACGATCCTACATTAAGCGACATTATAACAGGTAATGATGCTGTATTAATATTGATGCTTACATTGTCACTTCTCCCAAAAACAGTGACGTAGGGTAACAGCTTCGAGAAGGTTTCGCTGTCGATCCCCTTTATCTCTAACAGTTCATCGGTGCTGTCCAGGAATGCATGCTTGGTGCCCTTCCTCGGGTCACTGATTCTGGGGTCACTGTTACCGAGATCCAACCAGTTGGCTATCCTGTCTGCTATGTCCTCTTTCAGCCCGAGATTCTGGGTCAGTCTCTTGAACGCATCGAGTGAATGGGGATTCCTGAGTGAATTAAGGTTGAACCGTGAAGTCTCATCCTCCACGGTGACGATCACTCTTCCGGTGAATCCTCCCAGGATATCCTCGACCGGTATCTCGATCCTGTCAGGGTATGTATACGGGGAGAGGCTCTGGAAATCGATTATGGTCTTGACCGCCAGCGTGACACCCGACCTCGCCACAAAGGAGAGCCTCTGGGATTCCTTCCAGTTATTCAGGGCCGACGTGGTCGTAAACACCCCATAGGAAAACTCCGTGACCAGCGCGGTTATGAGTACGAGTATCATGAGGGTCAGGACTAAGGCGAAACCCCTTTCATCCCTCATCCTCCTCATATCGTTTTCCCTATCCTTGGTCTCGCTACATCGGAAATTCTCAGAACCCCCCAAGGCTTCGAGTCTTCATTCTCAGTCCCTTTCTTCGGATTGATCTGGACCGATATGCGTATCTCGTCAGGTAAGGGTGCCTTTGTCAGTCCGCTGTCCCAGGTCTTTATCCATTTGTCATTGTATCTTGCCTCAACGGTAAAGGACTCTATGTCCTCCATCAATTCGATGCTCTTTGTCTCGGCGGGTTTCGCGTAAGCTGAGATGACCTTCTTCTTGAGGGAAAGTCTTCCATCGGTCTCCTCTACCGAATAGGTGATCTGTGCAAGCCCGGGGAGCAACGGAGAGAAGGATGTGAAGACAAGCCGGGAAGCCTGCTTTCCGTAGAAATCCCGGTCATCGAGTTTAAAGACCGTGTATGTCTTGTTGCTGTCGTAGACGGCAGATTCTATCTCCCTCTTCAGGACATCAAGAACGGTGCGGGATTCCTGAAGCCTCAGGAGCGAATCATCAAGGGCGTCAACGGCTTTGTGGGACATAAAGAAGGTGCTGTAGAGGCTGGCAATGATCACGGAGAATATCGCGAGGGCAATAAGGACTTCGAGAAGGGTAAACCCACAGCGCGTGATAAAGGATGAGGGATGAAGGATGAAGCACGACCCTTTCGTGCGGAGGACTTCTTCTGTTCTTATGTCATCCTTCATCCTTTCTTCCTGATCAGCTCCGAGATTGAAACATCTTCCTTCCCATTCCTGACGATAACGGCTATCTCAGTCATCCCGGGGAATGATGAAGCCTTTACCGATGTTTCGTAGAAAAATGATGAAAAGGGTACGGGAAATGAGCCTTTGCTCTCTGAGGGGTTCTTCTCCATATCATAGAGCTTTTCCTTTGCAAGGCCCATGGACACCGTCGTAACACCGTGTCTGTCAGCTATCCCGAGATGATAGTTCAGGGTATAGATGAGAGTAACAAGGAGCCCTCCGATGACAGCAAGACTTATCATGACCTCGAGAAGAGTAAAACCCCTCCTCGCAAAACGTTGCACATGAGACAGCTCGAAATCATTACCTATCATTCGTTTGTTACGACCCTCACCCTTCCGCTCATAGCATTGAAGGCGACTGATACGTTCTTCCCATCATCTCTCAAGTCAAATTGAAGACTCTCTGAGGCGCCTGAGGGTCCGAAAAAGACGGTCACTTCTCCTTCGGATATTTTCCCTTTTGACTGTGTTTCGACGTCCGAGAGGCTGCTGAACCTCTCTCTTTTCTCTCCGTCAGGTCCATTATACTCTATCAGTTTGTCGGAGAATAAGACCTTCAGGAAAAATCTGTCCTTTGTGGCTATGGCGCTGTCGTTCAGGTATCTCATGACGGATGCAAGCCTCCTTGCATCGGACTTCATCCTGCCTTCGTCAAGTTCGGTGAAGGAGGGCAGGGATAGGGCAAGGACGATGGAAACGATGAAGATGGCGATGATGAGCTCCAAAAGGGTGAAGCCCTGATATTTCACTGCATCTCCCAGCTCTTGATGTCGGCATTTACCCCTTCGCCGCCCTCCTTGCCGTCCGCTCCGTAACTCATGATGTCGAAGTCGCCGTGGAGCCCGGGCGATACATAGACATAGGGATTGCCCCAGGGATCGAGAGGTATCTTTTTCTGCTCGAGATACCCTCCTTCCCGGTACTTCGCGGGGAGTTTTCCTGATGTCGGCATCTGGACGAGGGACTCAAGGCCCTGCTGGGTGTCAGGATAAAAACCATTGTCCATCTTGAAGAGTTTCAGAGCCGTCTCGAAATTCCTTATCTGGACCTTTGCCTCAGCGATGCGCGCATCGTCTGTTCTCCCGATGATCCTTGGAGCAACGATTGCCGCAAGAATGCTCAGGATAAAGACGACAATAATCACTTCAAGGAGGGTAAACCCTGTATGGGCATGAGAGGTTGCAGGTCGCAGATCACAGGTTGTTACACTGTTCTTCTCTTTTTTCATGATCTTCGTCTCCTTACTTGATCAGCTGGTTCAACTGGAACATCGGCAGCAGTATGGCAAGCACGATGAATCCTACGACGAGGCCCATCAAGACTATCATTGCAGGCTCAAAGAGGGAGACCGCCTGATTGATCCTCCTCGTGAACTCTTCCTCATAGGCGTCTGCTGCCCTGCTGAGGGTTTCTGGGAGCCTGCCGCTCTTCTCTCCTGTCGAGATGAGCTGTACGAATACCGGCGGAAGGTTCTCAAGGGATGCGGAAAGCCGCTGCCCTTCGGCGACCCTTTCGGCGCCCCTCAGGACCGAGGCCTCGAGTTCACGATTCCCCGTCGATTTTGCGGAAAGACCGAGGGCTTTCAACATCGGCAGTCCTCCGCCGAGGAGGAAAGCCAGCGTCCTCGCAAATCTGGCATGGTAGAGACTCTGTATGATGTTCCCGGGTATCTTGAGGATAAGCCTGTCCACGAAGAGCCGGTGATTCCTTACGAACTTCCTGACAGAGAGCGAGAGAGCCACTGCGAAGCCGAGCAGCACCCACCAGTATCTGATAAATATGTCACTGATAACGATGAGGACAACGGTCACAAAAGGCAAGGCGTTCTTCGTGTCCTTGAATATCTTCACGATCTTTGGAACGACAAAGGTGAAGAGGAAGGAGAGTACGACAATGCTCACCCCCATCATAAAGACCGGGTAGAGCATTGAAGAGCGGACCTTTGACTTTACGGTATTCTGTTTCTCAAGGAAGTCCGCGAGCTTCTGGAGGACCCTGTCGAGATTGCCGCTGTCCTCGCCGGCCTGGACCATGTTCCGGTAAAATTCCGGGAAATGGTCACTGAATTCTTCGAGGGCCCTGGAAAGACCGACTCCTCCGGAAAGGCGTTCTTTAACTGCCAGGAGCATCTCTTTATAAAAGCCGTGGTGCTCTGCCGCAAGGGAAGCAAGGGCGTCCATGAGAGGGACACCTGCCGACAAGAGCGTCGAGAGCTGCCTCGTCATGTTCGGGAGGAAGGTCTCGTCGATGCGCTGGAAGAACCTCTTCTTCCTCTTGATGCCGGGTTCCGTGATCTCACTCGGAAAGATTCCCTCAGCCTTAACCTGCGACAGTGCGTCACTCATGCCTGACGCCTCTATGATACCTCCTGCTTCGGTACCGTCAGGCCTGTATCCTCTGTAACGAAATATCGGCATCCTTCGCTATCCTTCCACGTAATCTTTTTGCGTGACCCTCAATACCTCCTCGAGGGTCGTTTCGCCGTTCAGCGCCTTGCGGAGACCGTCAAGATAGAGGGTCTTCATGCCCCTTGAGAGAGCAGCATCTTTGATGGATTGCGCCTCGCGGCTTGCGGTGATCATCTGTCTTACTTCACTGTCGATGGGGAGCAGTTCGAAGATGCCGGTTCTGCCGCTGTAGCCGGTCCCTTTGCATCTCTCACACCCTTCCCCCCTGAAGAGAGTGAGAGGTGAAGAGTGCGTGAATGACGAAAAATAGGTGGCCTCAGAGGATGCGGGCTCGTAGGCTCTCCTGCAATTCGGACAGATCTTCCTCACGAGTCTCTGGGCAAGGACTGCCACAAGGGATGATGCAACGAGAAAGGGTTCCATGCCCATGTCCACAAGCCGGGTAATGGCAGAGGCAGCGTCATTCGTATGGAGGGTGCTCAGGACGAGGTGGCCGGTGAGAGAGGCCTGAATGGCGATCTCCGCTGTCTCCACATCACGGATCTCACCAACCATGATGACGTCCGGGTCCTGTCTCAGGATGGACCTCAGTCCCGACGCAAAGGTGAGGCCGATCTTCGGATTTACCTGTATCTGACCGATGCCCTTCAGCTGATATTCAACGGGGTCTTCGACAGTGATGATATTCTTCTCTTCCGTATGGACCTTGTTCAATGCCGCATAGAGGGTGGTTGTCTTTCCACTTCCCGTTGGGCCCGTAACAAGGATGATGCCGCTCGTTCTGGCCAGGAGCTCCTCAAAACGCTTTCCGTCAGTTTCATCGAGACCGACCTCATAGAGGCCCTTGATCCCCTGCTTTCTATCGAGCAATCGTAATACCGCCCTTTCCCCCAGTGATGTCGGGACGATGGATACTCTGATGTCGATATCCCTTCCCCCGATGAGAAGGCGTATCCTCCCGTCCTGTGGAAGTCTCTTCTCCGCGATATCCATGCTTGCCATGATCTTCACCCTGCTGATGAGGGCGTCCTGGATGATCTTGGGAGGCGTAAGGACCTTCCTGAGAATGCCGTCTATCCTCATCCTCACGTCGAGTTCCTTCTCATAGGGCTCTACGTGGATGTCGCTGGCCTTCTCTTTCACGGCCTGCTGGAGGAGGGCGTTCAGGAGGCGTATGATGGGCGCCTCCTCCGTCAGTTCGAGGAGGTCTTTCGGCGATTCAAACTCTGTTGCCACCGAAGAGAGGTCCTCCCCGGTGATCCCTTCCATCACCTCCTGCGCAGTCCCGATCTGTCCGTAGACCCTGTTCATCGCATCGATGATCACGCCTTGGGGGGCCTTGAGAGGAAAGGGTTTCAAGCCGTATCTTCCGGCTATCTCAAGGAGTGCCAAGACTCCCTTATCATCGGAGACAGCTGCCCTGAGGAATCCATCCTCCTTTCTCAGAGGCATGAGGAGATTGTTCCTGAGGAAGGAGAGGGGGATCTCCTGGAGAAGGGAACTGTCGATGTCTTCGTCTCTTATGGTCTCAAGGGATTGCATAGTTCACTTTATCGTGGGCATTTTCAGCATATAATTCGGCTCGGCATACTGGACCTCGGGAAGGGCCGAAAACTCCTTGACCGCGTCTTCCACCGATAAACCTTTTGGCAGCTGGATATGGTAGACCATCGTCCCCTCAATGACCCCGATGAGAGAAGCGCCCTTCAGGGAAATGATAGAGAGCGCCTCATTCTGAGTGACGCCCTCTTTGAACTTCACGAGAAGCTCACGTTCCGCAAAGCTTTGTGAAGCAACGGCAAACTCAGTCTGTTTCTTTTTTGTTATTTCTGCTAGCCTCTCGGACTCCTTGATGATGTGGGGATTGAGGAAGACGATCAGATTCGTCTTCGATTTCGAGGTGGTCTTTGACTGGAAGAGTTGTCCGACAAGAGGGATATCCCCGAGCAGGGGCACCTTTGTTATCTGTGCCTCATCGTTGTCCTGGAGCAACCCGCCGATGACGACGATCTCGTTATCCTTCACAACGACGGCTGTCTTGGTAGAGCGCTTATTGATGGTAGGACCGACGCTGACCGTAATCTGAGTGGACTGATTCACGACTGCTGAATTCTCCAGGTAGATGTCGAGTTTGACATGGTCTCCTTCGGTGATCTGGGGCGTGATCTTCAGAATAATGCCGACATCCTGCCTCACAATGGAATTGACAACCCCCTGGACTGACGTGCCCGTCGTTGTGACGCCCAGGCCGGTAGTTGTTGAGCTCTGCGTTATGAACGGCACATTCTGCCCGACGAGAATCTCTGCCTCCTTATTGTCCGAGGTGAGTACTTGGGGAGTTGAAAGGACATTGATTACATCGTTGAACTCGTTTAACTGAAAGAGGACTGCAAAGCCGGGGATCGAAAGTGTCGTTGTGGTAGGGTTGCCATTTTGATCGGTCGTAGTAATCGGTATATTAAGGAAGTTCCCCAATCCACCGAGGGTCGCGCCTTGAAGCCCCTGGACTATGCCCTGAATTGCAGCGTTGTCTATCGTTCCAAAGCCGCCTATCGTCACAGGGTTCCCGCCGACTTTCGCCGTTGCCCTCCATTGCGCGCCCAGTTCCTTCAACTTATTTACGGTCGCCTCGATGATCATCGCCTCGACATAGACCTGTCTGCGCCTCTTGTCGAGTTGCCTGATCACCTGGGCGATGTTCTGATAGTCAGCGGGGGAAGCAACGACAATCAGGGAATTTGAGGCCTTGTCGGCAGTGATCGTTATGCCGCCGGCTGCCTCAAAGGGGGTTACCGGCGGCGTTCCCGGCTGGGTCTGGCGCTGTGTCTGGGCGCCTCTGATAATGCCCTCAAGAACCTTTGCAAGGTCAGTGGCGTCTGCGTTTTCGAGGAAGTATACGTTGATCCTTCCCTGCGCTCCGGGGGCAGGGACATCAAGGAGTGCGATGAGAGACTTCATTGATTCCCGCATACCCTTATCGCCAAAGAGGACCACTGCATTCAGACGGGGGTCTGCCACCGCCTTTGCCTCTTCCCCTGTCATAGGTTGAGGTGTGGCCTTCGTCTTGCGCATGCCGTCGGTGAGGATCTTTGCGACGGTATCGGCACTCGAATACTGGAGAAAGACGATCTCGGGCCTTTCCATGAGAGAGGGCTGGTCAATAGTCTCGACGAGTGAAAGGATCTTGTCAACGTTGAGCCCGGAATCGATGACGAGGAGGAGGTTACCAGGGCCGAAGGCAGAGACGTATCCGTCCTTTGATATCATGGGCTGGACAAACTTCAGGGCGTCATCGGATGATATGTTCTTCAACGGGATGACCCGGGCGATGTAGCTCTCATTTACCGGTTTCCTTTCACTCTCGATCCTGAGCCCCCGCTGCTTCGCCTCGGCAGAGGGGATGATCTTGTAAGCGTTGATCCCCGAGGGGACAACGGTAAAGCCCTTCAGTTCGAGGACAGAGGTGAAGAGGTTGTAGGCGTCATCAATGCTTAGTTTCGAGGGAGCGATGATCGTTATCTTCCCCTTGACCCGTTCGTCGAAGATGAAATTCTTCTTTGTGATCTCGCTGATGAACTTCGTAATCACCGTCAGATCTACATCGACAAAATTGAAGGTCACCTTCTGATCCTTTGATGCGTCAGCCTTCTCATCGGCAAATGAACCTGAAAACGTCAGAGATACGGCAAGGGCGGTGAGAAGAACGACGGAAAGGATGAAGGATGAAGGACGAGTTTTTTCCATGGGCTTTTCGACCTCGCTCACTATTTTATTTGGTACGTCAGCGTCGTTCTTGCGCCGTTTCTCATAATGTCGAGCTGGATCCTGTCCATCCCTCTCAGGGCGGTAAATGCCTGTAACGCGCTCTCAGGGTTCGAAATATTATAATCATTAATACGCAAAAGAATATCGCCGTTCTGTATCCCGAGACTCTGGTAAATGCCTCCGTCCCTCACTTCCCTCAGCACGAAGCCTTCCTGCTTGCCGTCCTTGATGTTTGGCTGAAGCCGTGCGTCCGTCATGAGCTGGTTCGGGTTCTCTATGGCCTGCTGGACCCTTCTCTGGTCAACAACATAACTTCCTCCACCGAGGCTCCGCACAAAATCCGACGGCCTCGCGCCGGCCGAGGCAGGAGCGACGTCCGTGATTTTCAGGATATCGGCTATCGGCATATCGAGGAGCCGACCGGCTCCCTTCACCGAGACCCTGTCCTTCTCTACGCGCTCGAGTCTCCCCACACCGGGTATCGTGTCTCCGACCCTGTATACCTCCTGCATCCCGGTGCGATCTGAAAAAATGGCGAAGCTGTTTCTCGGCTGGCCTGAAATCGTCCCTATGAGGGTCATCTCTGTCTGGGAGGCGCCTGCTTTTTCCTGGGAGGCCGAAAGGGGTATGAGGGATGCGGCAGGAAGACCGAAGGGATTATTCCTCAGGATGTTCTCATAATCCTTGAGATTGTTCCTCCTGAAACTTGTTGCAGTCGAAGGAGGGGAGGTCTTTTCGATCCTCTTGTATCTGATCGTCATGGCGTCCCGGACAAGGATCAGAAGGAAAAAGAGCACCAAGAGTCCTAAGAACAGATTGCCTATAGTCAGCAGCGTGGAATATCTCGGTCTGATATCAAAATTGCCCATAACAGATGGTTCTGAATACTCATTATACAAAAATGGCGGGGAATTTAGAAACCGCCCTGCAGCCGGAATGTCGTGTCATATAATCATACATACATAGTCCGAATCTCCGTCGTTTCTGGATTCAGCGGGGATCTTGTGGTAGAATTCCGGTATGAAGCAGTACCGGCCGATCTCCCTGAAAAAGGTGAAGACCTATCCGCTCTGTTCGAGAAAGAGCAAGGTCGATAGTGAAGATGCGGCTTATCCCTACGCAAGGGGCTCTTCCTTCAAGACCTTTCTCGGCAGTCTTCCCTCCGTCCTTGCCGCCGGTGACTTCAGAGACGTTGTCGGTTCCATCGTCCAGGCAAGAAAGGAGGAGAGGCCGGTCATCCTCGGCATGGGTGCCCATCCCATAAAGGTCGGATTATCACCGGTTATTATCGACCTGATCAAGAGAGGGATCATAACCGCCATCGCTACAAACGGCGCATGCATCGTCCATGATTTCGAGATCTCCCTTACCGGCATGACATCTGAGGATGTTGCCGGTGAACTCTGCACCGGCAGGTTTGGTATGGCACGGGAGACAGGAAGTGCGATAAACAGGGCGATTCAGGCCGGTGTGAGAAAAGGCGATGGTATCGGCCGGTCTCTTGGCGAGTATATCTTCAGGAGTAAGAATAGGTTCAAGAAAAAGAGCGTCTTTTCGGAAGGGTTCAGATTTGGAATCCCCGCTACGGTGCATGTGGCCCTCGGCACGGACATCGTCCACATGCATCCACAGGCTGATGGTGCCATGATCGGCGAGGGGAGTCTGAGGGATTTCAGACTGCTGGCGTCTGTTGTTTCAGACCTCGAAGGAGGAGTGTATATCAACCTCGGCTCGGCTGTCATCCTGCCCGAAGTCTTTTTGAAGGCCCTTACCGTGGCGAGGAACCTCGGCCACAAGGTCGAGAGGATCACAACGGTGAATATGGATTTTCTCCAGCATTATCGGCCGAGAGAAAACGTTTTGAGGAGACCGACGATGATGAAGGGGAGGTCCTATGCCCTGACCGGTCATCACGAGATCATGTTCCCCCTCTTGGCGGCGGGGATCATCGAGGAGATGGGATGAAGCTGAATATCGATATCGATCTCTGTATCGGCTGCGGCACCTGTCAGGAGATATGCCCTGCTGTCTTTCATCTGAATGAGGTGATCGGCAAGGCAGAGGTCATGGATGCAGATGCCTGCGAGTATGCCGGCTGCTGCGAGGCGGCAGAAGAGAATTGCCCGGTCAGCGCCATCAGTCTTAAAGAATAGGGTCTTCCTGTCCCCGGAGCGCCTGAGGCACGGGAACTCGAACATCGCTTACAGGGCACAGGACTGTCTTTGAGGTGAGAGTTTTTGAGGAGCCTGTCGTCCTGCAGGAGCGGAGAACAATTGAAAGGGGGCGAAGAGACATGCCAAAGAACCTGACCCATAAGATCCTGGAATCCCACCTTGCTGAAGGTCAGCTCATCCCCGGCGCCGAGATCGCTATCAGGATCGATCACACCCTTCTTCAAGACGCAACGGGCACGATGGCGATGCTTGAATTCGAGTCGCTCGGGATCAGCAAGGTGAAGGCTGAACGTGCGGTGCAGTATGTTGATCATAACCTCCTCCAGACAGACAACAAGAATGCCGATGACCACAGGTACCTCCAGACTGCCTCTGCCCGCTACGGGATCATCTTCAGCCGACCCGGCAACGGCGTTTCCCATCAGGTGCATATGGAACGTTTCGGGGTCCCCGGCAAGACGCTGTTAGGGGCTGACAGCCATACGCCCGGTGCTGCAGGTGTCTCGATGCTCGGCATCGGCGCAGGAGGCCTCGATGTTGCCCTGGCCATGGCGGGATATGCCTATCATCTCCCCTGTCCGAGGGTCCTCGGCGTGAAACTCACCGGAGAACTGCCTGATTGGGTCAGCGCCAAGGACGTCATTCTTGAGATGCTGAGGCGCCGCGGTGTTAAAGGGTGCGCGGGTAAGATTGTAGAGTATTACGGACCCGGAGTGAAGGGTCTTTCCGCAACAGACAGGGAGACCATCGGCAATATGGGAACGGAGATGGGGGCCACGAGTTCGATCTTCCCTTCAGATGAGAACACGAAGAGATACCTTGAGGCCCAGGGCCGGGGCGAGTCATGGGTCGAACTTGCTCCCGACGAAGGAGCCCTTTATGACGAATATGATGAGATCGGCCTGGCAAGCATCGAGCCTCTCATCGCCTGTCCTTCTTCTCCGGGAAATGTTGTTCCGGTACGTGAAGTTGCCGGTATCAGGGCCGATCAGGTTATTGTCGGCAGCAGCGTAAACTCTTCTTTCAGGGACCTTATGGTCGTTGCCAGGATTATGGAGGGCCGCCACAGTCATCCCGACACAGCACTTAACATCAATCCCGGCAGCAGGCAGGTGATGGAGAATATCGCCCATGAGAGCGGGATGCTCTCCCTTCTCTTTGCCGGCGCACGCATTCATGAATCGGGCTGTCTCGGCTGCATAGGCATGGGACAGGCTCCGGGCACAGGACAGGTGAGCCTTCGTACCTTTCCCCGCAATTTTCCCGGCCGGTCCGGCACAAGGGATGACAGGGTCTATCTCTGCTCCCCTGAAACTGCAGCTGCCTCGGCACTGAAGGGCGTTATCACCGACCCGAGGGAACTCGGGGGAGAGATGTCCTATCCCAGCATCAAGGACCCAGAAGAGTATATCGTCGACGAATCCTCGATCATCTTTCCTTCAGAGGAATTAAGCAAAGCGGAGATTGTCCGTGGTCCGAATATCAAGCCCCTTCCGACGCTTGAGCCTCTGCCGGAAACGCTCGAAGCCGAGGTGGTGCTCAAGGTAGGTGACAATATTTCGACGGATACGATTATGCCCGCAGGCAACAAGATCCTGCCTTTGCGCTCGAATATCGAGGCGATCAGCGAGTATATCTACTCCCAGATTGCGCCGGATTTTGCCAAGGAATGCAGGGAGAAGGGCACCGTCGTTGTTATCGGCGGTGAGAACTACGGGCAGGGATCGAGCAGGGAGCACGCTGCCATCGGGCCCCGCTTTCTCGGCGTTCGGGCCAAGATCGTCAAGAGCTTCGCCCGGATCCACAAGGCGAACCTCTGTAACTTCGGCATCCTTCCCCTGACCTTCAAGGACCCTTCCGACTATGATCGTGTTGATAAAGGTTCAACGGTCATCTTCAGGAATCTGAGAAGGCGCCTCGAGCAGGGTGACAGGGAGATCCCTGCCGAGATGGGAGAAACGTCAGTCGTTACCATCCTCGATGTCTCTGACCGTCAGCGGGAACATCTCCTTGCTGGCGGGACATTGAACTTTGTGAGACAGACCATAGGCAAAGGGCTGTAGGCGATGGGCGAAAAGAGTGAAGGGTTTTTTTAAAAGAACACGAACGCTGCAAACCATGGTAAGACAGGCATGGATCGAAGCACCGTGCATGCGATGGGATTCCGGCAATGGGGGAGCTGAGGACTTCACCGAAATTGACTTCCCGCATTAAGCACCCGGCGGCATGCGGCAACCAGTAAAGGTATCGCAATACATGACTTCTCGCCACCCCTGTCTACCCGAACAAGATAGTTTAATGAGCATGGTAGGTAAATCACGATGAAAGGTTCTGGGTGAAAAACGATGAGTGAAGTTAACGTAAAGAACATTGGGCTTCGCGGAGTGATCGTGGCGGATACGAAGATCAGCTTTATTGACGGAGAACAGGGCGTCCTCATTTACCGTGGATATAGAATTGAAGAACTTGCCGAGAACTCTTCATTCATAGAAACCGCGTATCTCCTGCTCTATGGGGTATTACCGACGTCGACGGAACTCGAAGCCTTCGAAAGAAGAGTGCTGGAGGCGAGGCGTTTGCCGGATTTTATTCTCGAGAGCATGAAAAGGTGGCCCCGCGAGGCTCAGGCGATGGATATGCTCCAGGCATCGGTGCCCCTTCTCGCAATTGATGACCCCGATCTCTCCGCCGAGACGAGAGACGCCAATGTCAGCAAAGCCATCCGTCTTATCGCACGTCTGCCTGTCGTGATCGCCGCCTGGCACAGAATACGGCAGGGTCTGAAGCCGCTTCCGCTGAATGATAGCCTGTCCCATGCCGCCCATTTTTTGTGGCTGCTGAGCGGGAGGGAACCCGATGGGGAGCTGGCCCGAGATCTTGACACGTGCCTTATCCTTCATGCCGATCACACCTTCAACGCCTCGACCTTTGCATGCCGCGAGGTCGTGTCGACAATGGCCCATATGTACGCGGGTGTTTCAGCAGGAGTGGGCGCTCTTTCCGGAAGTCTTCACGGCGGCGCAAATGCGCGGGTAATGAAGATGCTCACCGAGCTTCAGTCTGAAAAGGATATTGCAGGGTGGGTGAAGAGACAACTCGATGAGGGCAAGAAGATTATGGGGATGGGCCATGCCGTCTACAAGACGACGGATCCCCGCGCCAGGTTCCTGAAGGATATGTCTTCCCGCCTGGGGAAGAAACTCGGCCAGGAACGCTGGTATGAACTTTCGACCCAGATAGAGGAAGCGGCTCTCAGCGAATTTGAAAAGAGAGGAAAGAGTACGATAAAACCGAACGTGGATTTCTACAGCGCGTCGGTCTACCACCTCATGGGAATTCCCGGCGATCTCATGACCCCTGTCTTTGCCATGTCGAGAATAGCGGGATGGTGCGCTCATATCATCGAAGAGAAGTTTTCCGAGGCCCAGGAAAAACCGGCCCTCTACAGGCCCGAGACCGAATATGTCGGTAATTACTGCGGCCTTATGGGCTGCTCCTATCAGCCGCTTCAGGAAAGAGGTTGATTTAGGGGTTGGTGACTCAGAAAAACATCGGCCAGGTCATGTCCCTCTTGAAAAAAGCGGTGAAAGCCGTTCATGTTCCATGGCTCGATTCCCTTGCCTCGGGAGAGAGGGACCCCTTTAAAATCCTTGTGTCCTGCATCCTGAGCCTGAGGACCCAGGACAAGACGACAGAAGAAGCTTCTGCGAGGCTTTTTGATCTGGCATCATCACCTCCTGAAATGGCTGCACTCTCCCAAGGGAAGATAGAGAAGGCGATCTATCCCGTGGGCTTTTACAGGATCAAGGCAAGAACGATCAAGACCCTGAGCGAGACGGTCGCGGGAAGGTATGAGGGCAAGGTTCCTGACAGCCTTGATGAACTCCTGAAACTCAAGGGCATAGGCAGGAAAACGGCGAACCTGGTAATCACGCTCGGTTTCGGAAAGTTCGGGATCTGCGTTGATACCCATGTCCACAGAATCGTCAACCGATGGGGCTACGTCAGAACCAGGACACCCGAGGAGACGGAGTTCGCCTTACGAGAGAGGCTCCCCAGACGATACTGGAGAGAGCTGAACGGCCTCCTTGTAGCCTTTGGACAGAATATATGCAAGCCCCTGTCGCCCTTCTGCAGTGCGTGTAGTCTGAAGAGTTTTTGCGGAAAGGTTCATGTTACCAGGCGCCGTTAACCATCCTGTCCTGACCATGGATACCCCTTCTCTATCCGGCCCGCATTCTTAAGAATTCCTTCCCGCGACCCAGGGTATCATCTGCACCTGTAACCACGTGATCCTTCCCGTCGTCTATGTTTCAAAGACCGGGTTGGAGGCATGAAGAAGATCTTCTGACCCATGACAAGTCACCGTACAAAAGGGTAGAATGGAGTGAGATGAATGGGGCCGAAGAGGTGCCAACAGATGAAGGCCTTGTCAAAGCCGCCCTTTCCGGCGACGACGAGGCCTTCGCAGAACTGGTCAGGAGACATAAGAGAAGGGTCTTCACCACGGTTTCGCGTTTTGTGAGGAATCATGATGAACTCGACGATGTCTGCCAGGAGATATTCATGAAGGCTTACATGAGCCTGAAGAAATATCGGGGCGATGCTCCCTTTGAGCACTGGTTGTCGAAGATTACGATCAATGCCTGTTATGATCTGCTGAGAAAGCGGAGTCGCGAGCGAGACACCATGCCCTTGGATGCGGTAGCACCGTTTCTCAGAGATCCCGCGTCCGGAGACAAGGCCTCCGGAAGGGAAGCGTGGGAAATCCTCAAGCAGGGGCTGGCGAGATTGCGTGCCGAGGACCGGCTGGTGATTACACTGCTCCATCTTGATGAAAAGTCCGTTCGTGAAGTAGCGGAGTCGACCGGTTGGAGTGAGGCAAAGGTGAAAGTCCGGGCCTTTAGGGCACGGAGGGAACTCAAGAGAATTTTGGAGGATGCCAATGGAAACCGACCCCAACGATGAATGGATCGAGAGGCTCTTTGATGCCGCCCGCAAGGCTGAGCCCTATAATTCCGAGGGAGAGATTGGGTTTGAGACCCGTCTCATGGCAAAGATCCGTACCCAACGCAGTGGAGAGATTCCTTTTCTCTTATGGGCGTGGAGACTCATTCCTGTTTTTGCCTCTCTTGTCCTCTTCCTGGGTATCTGGAGCTACGCGTCCGAAACACACGACCTGGCTGACCTGAATGCACTGGCGAAGATTGGCAATGAAGAGACGGTGCTCACGGCTTTCCTGACAGGTGAGTGAGATGAAAAGGTGGCAGACGATCGCCAGCATCATTATCGTATTCCTCCTCGGTGCGCTCACGGGCAGCCTCGTGACGGGTACCATCTACCGGCACAGGGTGGAAGGCGTTTTGAGAGGTGAACCGGGGAGGACGGAGGAATTCATCGTCCAGCGACTGAACAGCGATCTTCACCTTGATAAGACCCAGTTGGAGCAGTTGCGGGGTATTGTTAAGGAAACCCACGGAGAACTGAAGAAATTACGAAGAACGTTGAGACCCCAGACTGAGGAGATCCTGGCGCGCTCCCAGGAGAGGGTCAGGGCAATATTGCGACCTGATCAGCGCGAGCACTATGAAAAGATCCTCGCAGAGCGTAAGAAGAGATGGGAGAGCCGGGAGAACAGGGAGAATGGCAGGTAATTTTAATTTCCGTTGAACGGTAAGGAAGGTCGTAAGAGCCATTTGAGCCATTTCGTTGACAAATAGTGCCTTTTGTGATATCAAATATGGGTACTTCAGACTTCTTTCCGGGCACGTAAGGCCCCTTACTACGTCCTTTGAAGAGAGGCAGATAAAACGACAGGAGGCGCTCATGGTAATGTTGTCTACAAATATACGACGAAAGGCCTGGTTGCTCTTTCTTAGCTTCCCCCTGGTCCTCATAGGCTGCGGCAGGCAGAACGATGAAAATCTATACAACGTTCAGGGCACCTGGAATTTTTATCACACAACCAAGGGCATGACAGGCCTGCAGGGACCTGAACCCGCTCTCTTTTCTTTCTCACAGTCAAAAGAGGATATTACGGGAACGGCGCCTGACGGCAGCTCGCTTTCAGGCTCTACGAGCGATGTGAACATCTCTTTCTCCTTGACCGAAAAAGACGGAACCGTCTTCAACTACACAGGGACCATACTTGTTATTGCGACGATGTCGGGAACCTGGACAAGCAGCAATGGTTACTCCGGGACATGGCAGGCGATAGTAAACACTCCTGCTTTAGTCAATGTTGCAGGCAACTGGAACATTACGACGAGCGGTATTCCAGGTACGTCTCTTTTTGAGCTCAAGCAAAACACTGGCAGCAGCAGCCTCGATCAATCAATCTTTGCGGGAACCGTGGGCACCGGCCTTGTCAGCTCAGGAACGGTCCTCTTTACGTGGGTAGGGGATGACGGAACCACATATTTCTATACTGGTACAGAGAGCGGTGGAAATGCGATGTCCGGCACGTGGCTAACGGACAAAGGACAAACAGGGACATGGAGCGGCACAAAGATCATCTGAGGGCAGCTGCGTGAAGGCCTCTGTCGACCCTGTCAGGGTGATACCCTGAATATGACGCCGACTGAAAGACCAGGGGTAGATGATATCGGCGGACATTCCGGCCCTTGTCCGTCACGCAAACGTTGGCGGGTTGTGGTTCTCGCGACTGGTATTCTCATGGTCGGGGCCTATCTCCTTTTCCCCAGGACGGACAAGACCCAACCCTCTCCTTCAAAACAGGGACTGGGTGCGCCACGAAGTATTCCTGTTGTAGCCATGGCGGCGCGGAAAGGCGATATCAATGTATATCTCAGCGGACTCGGTTCGGTAACTCCCCTGAATACGGTCACGGTGAAGAGCCGAGTTGACGGGCAGCTGATGAAGGTCCTCTTCCGGGAAGGCCAGATCGTGAGCGCCGGCGACCTGCTTGCGGAGATCGACCCAAGGCCCTTTGAAGTCCAGTTGACTCAAGCCGAAGGGCAGATGGTCCGCGACGAGGCCTTGCTGAAGAACGCCAGACTCGATCTCGAGCGGTATAAGACGCTTGTTGCAGAGGACTCGATCCCGAAGCAGCAGCTTGATACGCAGGAATCCCTGGTACGGCAGTACGAAGGCGCGATAAAGGTCGACCAGGGCCAGATCGACAACGCAAAGCTCCAACTGGTCTATAGCCGCATCATTGCGCCGATCAGCGGAAGGGTCGGGCTGCGGCTTGTCGATCCCGGCAATATCATTCATGCGACCGATCCGAACGGGATGGTCGTGATCACACAGCTTCAGCCTATCTCAGTAGTCTTTTCGATCCCCGAGGACAGCCTTCCCCAGGTGCTCTCCAAACTCAAGGGCAGCGCTCCTATGGCTGTCGAGGCGTTTGACCGCGAGCAGAAGCAGAAGCTTGCGACAGGACATCTTGTAACCGTGGACAACCAGATCGATCCGAACACCGGGACGGTAAAGCTCAAGGCGGAATTTCCGAACAAGGGAAATGAGCTCTTTCCGAGCCAGTTTGTGAACGCCCGTCTCCTCATAGAAGTCAGGCGCGAGGCGGTGGTGGTGCCGGCATCGGCAATTCAGCGGGGACCGCAGGGTGCTTTCATCTATGTGGTGAAGCTGGACAACACCGTCGCTGTCCGTCCTGTCACCGTTGGTGAGACCCAGGCGGGCGAGGCAGCGATCACCGCGGGGCTGTCGGCAGGCGAGATCGTGGTGGTGGATGGAGCTGAGAGGCTTCGGGACGGCAGCAAGGTTGAGGTGAAAGGCCGCAGCGACCAGAACAAAAAGGACGGCGGACAAGGCTCCAACGAAAAGCCCGGCGGCAGTCCTCAAAAGCGCAGCTGATGAATATCTCCCGGCTCTTCATCATGCGGCCGGTCGCGACCACGCTGCTGATGATCGCGATTCTGCTCGCGGGGGCTGTCGCGTACCGGCAGCTGCCGGTCTCGGCCCTGCCGCAAGTGGATTACCCGACGATCCAGGTCCGCACATTTTATCCGGGTGCAAGCCCTGATGTCATGGCCTCTTCCGTAACCGCGCCGCTGGAGCGGCAGTTCGGCCAGATGCCGGGCCTGACGCAGATGACCTCTGCGAGCTCAGGCGGCAGCTCGGTCATCACCCTCCAGTTCAGTCTTGACCTCAGCCTTGACGTTGCCGAGCAGGAGGTCCAGCAGGCGATCAATGCGGCCTTTACCTTCCTGCCCCGGGACCTTCCGACCCCGCCTGTATACAGCAAGATAAACCCGGCCGACGCGCCGATCCTGACCCTGGCCCTGACCTCCGACTCGGTGCGCCTCCCGAAGATCGAAGATCTGGCGGATACGCGGTTTGCACAGAAGATCTCCCAGCTGTCCGGCGTGGGGCTCGTGAGCATAAGCGGCGGCCAGAAGCCTGCAGTAAGGATCCACGCGAATCCCACCGCCCTTGCAGCCTATGGCCTGACTCTCGAAGACCTGCGCACGGCTATTGTTGCCGCCAACGTCAACCAGGCAAAGGGCAGCTTTGACGGGCCCCGTCAATCCTATGTCATCGGTGCGAACGATCAGATCTTTTCGAGCAAAGAGTATCAGCCGATTATCGTTGCCTATCGGAACGGGTCGCCGGTCCGCCTCTCCGATGTGGCGGAGGCTGTCGACGATGTTGAGAACGTGAACCAGGCCGCGTGGATGAACGATGTTCCGGCGGTCATTGTCAATATCCAGCGCCAGCCCGGCGCCAATGTCATCGAAGTGGTAGACCGCATCAAGAGGCTTCTGCCTCAGCTCCAGAGCTCCCTGCCTCCCGCCATCAAGGTCACGATGCTGACCGACCGCACCACGACGATCCGCGCATCGGTGAGGGACGTGCAGTTCGAGATGATGCTCGCAGTAGCGCTCGTGGTACTCGTCATCTTCCTCTTCCTCCGCAACCTCGCGGCAACGACGATCCCCAGCGTGGCGGTCCCCCTCTGTCTGGTGGGGTCCTTCGGAGTCATGTACCTCATGGGGTTCAGTCTCAATAATCTTTCCCTGATGGCTCTCACGATTTCGACAGGCTTTGTGGTGGACGATGCGATTGTCATGATCGAGAACGTTGCACGATACGTGGAACAAGGAGAAAGCCCGCTCGATGCCGCACTCAAAGGGGCCCAGCAGATCGGCTTTACCATCCTCTCACTCACGGTCTCGCTTATTGCGGTGCTCATCCCGCTGTTGTTCATGGGCGACGTGGTGGGGCGACTCTTCCGCGAGTTCGCCGTCACCCTCGGGGTCACGATCCTCATCTCCGCCGTGGTGTCGCTTACGCTCACGCCGATGATGTGCGCCAGGATCCTCAAGCATACTCCCGAGGAGAAGCAGGGGAGGTTCTATCATTCCTCCCAGGTCATGCTGGACCGGATCATCGCCGCCTACGGAAAGTCCCTGCAATGGGTTTTGCGTCATCAGAAAGCGACCCTTGTGGTCGCGGTAGCAACGCTTGTGTCAACGGTGCTCCTTTACGTCATCGTGCCGAAGGGCTTCTTCCCTGTTCAGGATACCGGGGTAATACAGGGCGTTTCCGAGGCCCCGCAATCGGTCTCCTTCACCGCCATGGCCGAACGCCAGCAGGCCCTCGCACGGGCGATCCTGAAGGACCCGGCGGTCGAGAGCCTCTCGGCCTTCATAGGGGTGGACGGTACGAACACAACTCTGAACAGCGGAAGGATCCTGATCAACCTCAAGCCCCTGAAGGAGCGTAGGATCAGTGCGAGCGACGTTATTCGCCGTCTCCAGCCAGAGCTTGCAAAGGTCCAGGGGATATCTCTCTATATGCAGCCTGCGCAGGACCTCACGGTCGATGCAAGGGTCAGCCGCACGCAGTTCCAGTACACCCTCGAAGACCCTGACTTCGATGAACTGAACGCGTGGGCGCCAAGGCTTGTCAGCGTGCTGCGTACACGTCCGGAACTCCGCGACGTGAGCAGCGACCAGCAGGACAAAGGACTTACGGTCGGTATCTCGATCGACCGAGCGACGGCCTCGCGACTCGGCATTACCCCTCAGCTCATCGATGATACACTCTATGATGCCTACGGACAGCGGCAGGTATCGACGATCTTTACGGAGCTGAACCAGTACCGAGTGGTCCTCGCGGTAAAGCCTGACTTCCAGCACGGACCGCGGGGGCTTCAATCGATCTATCTGCGGAGCGCCAACGGCGGACAGGTTCCGCTCGGCGCGATCACCCAGGCGTCCGAATCCATGGGACCGCTTGTCATTAACCGGCAGGGACAGTTTCCTGCAGTGACGACCTCTTTTAACCTCTCGCCGAGAGTTGCGCTCGGCAAGGCGGTCGATGCGATCGAGGCTGCGGCGCGGGAACTCGCACTACCTGCGAGCATACGGGGGAGTTTCCAGGGTACTGCCCAGGCCTTCAAGGCCTCTCTCACGAATGAACCGCTCCTGATCCTCGCAGCGCTGATAACCGTCTATATTGTGCTCGGGGTGCTGTACGAAAGCTACATCCATCCCGTCACGATACTGTCGACGCTGCCCTCTGCAGGTGTGGGGGCGGTGCTCTCGCTGATGCTTTTTCGGACCGAGCTCAACGTCATCGCGATCATCGGCATTATACTCCTCATCGGGATTGTGAAAAAGAACGGCATCATGATGGTCGACTTTGCCCTGGAGGCTGAGCGCAAAGAGGGTAAAGGCCCTGAGGATGCGATCTACCAGGCCTGTCTTCTGAGGTTTAGACCGATCATGATGACGACGATGGCAGCACTTCTGGGAGCATTGCCCCTCGCCCTTGGGCATGGCGCCGGCTCCGAGCTTCGCCGTCCCCTCGGAATCTCTATTGTCGGCGGCCTCGTCTTCAGCCAGGTCCTTACCCTCTACACCACACCGGTCATCTATCTCGTTTTTGACAGGCTGTCCAGGCGCATGCGCGAAAGCCGCGCCGACGCGGTGACCGGTGATTCAGGGCGCGGGGAAGGAACTCAGCATTAGCGATGAACATTTCTGCGCCCTTCATCAGGAGGCCTGTCGCGACCACACTTCTCACCGTCGGGCTCGTGCTCGCAGGGATAACCGCCTTCCGCTCGCTCCCGGTATCGCCTCTGCCGCAGGTAGACTTTCCCACAATTTCTGTTTCGGCGTCTCTGCCCGGCGCGGATCCTGAGACCATCGCCACGTCGGTCGCAGTTCCCCTTGAACGTCAGCTCGGACGCATCGCAGGCGTGACCGAGCTGACCTCGACCAGTTACCAGGGCATCACGAGTATTACACTCCAGTTTGAGTTGAACCGCAATATCGACGGCGCTGCACGGGACGTCCAGGCGGCGATCAATGCGGCGCGCGCAGACCTGCCTGCAAACCTTCCGAGCAATCCGACGTACCGGAAGGTGAATCCTTCCGATGCGCCTATCCTCATCCTCGCGCTCACTTCCGAATCGGCGAGCAAGGAGCGCATGTATGACGCGGCGTCCTCCATCATCCAGCAGAAGCTTTCCCAGGTGAAGGGCGTGGGCCAGGTCTTCGTGGGCGGCAGCTCGCTTCCCGCGGTGCGCGTCGATCTCAACCCTGTGGCGCTCAGCAGGTACGGCATCAGTCTTGAAGGCGTGCGCGGTCTCCTCGCCTCGACGAATGTGAACCGGCCGAAGGGGCAGCTCTCGACCGCAGAGAAGACCTGGGAGATCCGCACAAACGACCAGCTCAGGACCGCTGCCGAGTATACGCCGCTCGTCGTAACCTACAGGTCGGGCGCCGCAGTGCGGCTGGAGGACGTGGCGAATGTCCAGAACTCGGTCGAGGACCTGCGCACGGCAGGGTTCGTCAACGGAAAGCCCGCGGTCATGGTGATCGTGTTTCGTCAGCCGGGTGCAAATATCATCGAAACGGTCGACAGAATCCGGGCAATGCTCGGGCAGTTGAAAGCGGCTCTTTCCGGTTCGGTGGATCTCTCGGTCGTGGTGGACCGCACCCCGCCCATCCGCGGATCGCTCCATCATGTGGAGGGGACGCTGGTGGTCTCGTGCCTGCTCGTCATCCTGGTGGTCTTTGTCTTCCTGCGCAATGTGAGAGCCACGATCATCCCCGGCGTGGCGGTTGCTGTTTCGATCGTCGGCACCTTCGCGGTCATGTACCTCTCCGGCTACAGCCTTGACAACCTTTCCCTCATGGCCCTCACGATCGCCACGGGGTTCGTTGTCGACGATGCCATCGTGGTCCTCGAAAATATCACCCGTTACCGTGAAAAAGGGGAGACGTCGCTTCAGGCTGCCTTGTCAGGGACAAAGGAGATCGCCTTTACAGTCGTCTCGATGAGCGTCTCGCTCGTTGCGGTCTTCATTCCGATCCTCCTGATGGGCGGGATGGTCGGCCGGCTCTTCAGGGAGTTTGCGGTGACGCTGTCCGCGGCGATCATGGTGTCGCTTTTGCTGTCGCTGACGACAACGCCGATGATGTGCGCAACACTCCTGAGACCCGAGAGGGAGGATCACGGGAGACTGTACCATACGGGCGAGCGGGCCTTCCTATGGATGCACGACCACTATGACAGGAGCCTCCGCTGGGCCTTACGACATTCCCGGTTCATGCTCTTCCTTATCGGAGTGACCGTTGTACTCAACGTCGTCCTCTTTGTTCTTGTGCCTAAGGGGTTTTTCCCCGAACAGGATACAGGCCGGCTCAACGGGTCGATCATTGCCGACCAGTCTACGTCGTTTCAATCCATGAGGGAGAAGCTGCTGCAGGTGGTGAATATCGTTATGAAGGACCCTGACGTAGAGTACGTCACAGGCTTTACCGGAGGGGGAGGAGGTGGTGGCTCAACGACGAATACGGGAAGGATGTTCGTGTCGCTCAAACCCTTCGAGAAGAGGAAGTCTACGGCGCAGCAGGTGATCGCGCGGCTGCGTAAGGGGCTCGCATCAGTGCCCGGCGCACCGACCTTTCTCCAGCCGGTACAGGACCTGAGGATAGGGGGGAGAATAAGCGGCGCGCTCTATCAGTTCACCCTCAGGGGAGACAATCTCGATGAGCTTAACCTCTGGGGCCAGCGCATGCTCCAGAAGCTGCGGACCATGTCCGAGATCGTCGATGTGAGCAGCGACCAGCAGGACAAGGGGCTCGAGGCCTCGCTCGTCATCGACCGTGATACCGCCTCGCGGCTTGGTATAACGCCTCAGCTCATGGATAATGTCCTCTACGACGCCTTCGGCCAACGCCAGGTGTCGATAACCTATACGCTCCTGAACCAGTACCATGTCGTCATGGAAGTTGACCCGCGCTTCTGGCAGCATCCTGACACGCTCAAGGACATCTATGTGACGTCCGCCGGCGGCGGTCAGACGCCGTTGAACGTCTTCACGCACTACGAACCGAAAGCAAAGTCGCTGGCGGTGAACCACCAGGGACAGTTCCCTGCGATTACGCTCTCTTTCAACCTGGCGCCGGGTGTCGCCCTTGGAAGCGCGGTGTCCGCAATCGGTGCCGCGGCGCGGGAGATGGGAATGCCTTCGAGCATCCGCAGCAGCTTTGCCGGCACGGCCCAGGCATTTCAGGACTCGCTTGTAAGCGAGCCGCTCTTGATCCTTGCGGCGCTCATCACCGTCTACATCGTGCTCGGGGTGCTTTACGAAAGCTACATCCATCCCATCACCATCCTCTCGACGCTGCCCTCGGCAGGAGTGGGGGCTGTCCTTGCCCTCATGTTCTTCCACACCGACCTCAGCATAATCGCGGTCATCGGCATCGTCCTTCTGATCGGCATCGTGAAGAAGAACGGAATCATGATGGTCGACTTTGCCCTCGAGGCCGAGCGCAAGGAAGGGAAGGCCCCTGAAGAGGCAATTTTTCAGGCCTGCCTTTTGCGGTTCCGGCCTATCATGATGACGACCATGGCGGCGCTTTTGGGCGCCTTGCCCCTTGCGGTGGGATCAGGGGTGGGGTCGGAGCTTCGCCGGCCGCTCGGCATCTCGATCGTCGGCGGACTGATCTTCAGCCAGATGCTCACGCTCTACACGACACCTGTGGTTTACCTGTACCTTGACCGTTTCAGGCTGTGGGTTGAAGGTGTGAGGAAGGGACAGAGATGGCGGCACGACAACAAGATCACCTCGTCTACCGAAATATGAGGAGCGCACATGAGCCATCACCACTATAAGGTAATCTTGATAAGCACAATCTTATTGGTTTTCACGGCATGCACGGTAGGCCCTGACTACGTGCGGCCGGCGACTGACGTTCCTCCGTCATACAAAGAGTCCGAGGGATGGAAGAAGGCCCAACCAAGGGATGGTGTTGCGAAGGGCCCATGGTGGGAGATCTTCAACGACCCTCTGCTGAATGAACTCGAAGAGAGGGTCGGAGTATCGAACCAGAATGTTGCTGTTGCGGAAGCGCAGTATCACCAGGCGAGGGCGCTTGTCCAGGCGGTCCGCGCCGGTTATTTCCCGAAGATCACCGCAGGGGCCTCGGTGACGCGCTCCAGGGGATCGTCGCATGTTGGAAGCGGGTCCTTTACCTCGGCGGGCACTACGAATGATTTTTTGCTGCCTGTCGATTTTTCATGGGAGCTTGATATCTGGGGAAAAGTGCGGCGTTCTGTCGAGGCGAGTCAGGCAAGTGCGGAGGCGAGCGCGGCCAACCTCGAAGCTGTCCGGCTCAGCATGCAGGCTGAGCTTGCGGTGGACTATTTCGCGCTCCGCTCCCTCGACGCGCAAAAGGAGCTTCTGGATGCGACGGCAGCAGCTTACGAGAAATCCCTCCAGCTGACAAAGAACCGGTACAACAGCGGCATCGCCTCGAGAGGCGATGTGCTCTTGGCTGAAACCCAGGTCAACACTACCCAGGCCCAGGCGATCGATACCAGCGTTCAGCGCGCGCAGCTGGAGCACGCCATCGCGTTGCTTGTCGGAACGGCGGCGTCCGTCTTTTCGCTCAAGATTGCGCCGCTTACGGCACTTCCTCCGGCGATACCTGTGGGAGTGCCCTCTGAACTCCTTGAACGCAGACCGGATATCGCATCTTCCGAGCGGAGTGTCGCTGCTGCGAACGCCCAGATCGGGGTCGCTATGGCAGCTTATTATCCGACTGTCACCCTAAGTGCATCAGGAGGATTCGAGTCCTCACAGTTCTCGAAGTGGCTGACATGGCCAAGCCGCTTCTGGTCGGTGGGGCCTTCGGTACTGGAGACCGTTGTTGAAGGAGGGCTGAGGCGAGCGCAGACCGAAGAGGCACGGGCCGCCTATGACGCGAGTGTTGCATCCTATCGTCAGACGGTGTTGACCGCATTTCAGGAGGTAGAAGACAATCTGGCGGCTCTGCGCATCCTGGAGGACGAAGCCAGGGTGCAGGACGAGGCAGTGAAGGCTGCGACGCAGGCGCTCGCGGTAACGACAAACCAGTATAAGGCCGGAACAGTGAGTTACATCGATGTGATCGTTACTCAAGCCCTCGCGCTGAACAACGAGAGGACCTTAATCACCATTCAAGGCAGGCGGATGGTCGCGGCGGCGCTACTCATCAAGGCCCTGGGCGGTGGGTGGAATGAGGCCGAATTCCTTACGACTGCCAATGTTAAGGACGAGGACAGATCAGCGGACCAGGCAGACAGGACTGTGAGCGAGGGACCTCACAGTCCGCATTAAACCCAGGGTCCAGAGGTCTGATTCACAATGCTCCGACTCATGGATCATCGTAGCAAATTGGACGCTCTCCTGATACAATGAAGCTGATGAGGACACCTGCGGTCTTCATGTTAGGACAAGGAGACCATGGATGGATATCCTGTTCATCGTCATGAGCGAGGAGGGGTTATGCTGATAAGAGTGATGTATCAGAACGACAGCTTTGACATGGTAAAGCCTGCCCTTCTCGATGAACTTATCTCGTCCAACAGGATAAGGAAGTTTCTCCGTTCTGAGGGGTGGACGACTATCGGTATTGATCCTGTGAGGGAAAGAAGATTCGGTTACAGGGGGCCTGAAAGGAGAAAGACCATGATGCAGGGACTTTCCGGGCCTCCTGCCCGGCGACAAGAAGACCGGTCTTCCGGGGGATCAGCGATGGGCTTCGATGAACGTCCGCAGCGGAGAGATGCGTCCCGGCCGGCGAAGGGGGAAGGATTCAGAAGCGTCTATGAGAATGCTCCAATCGGGATTGAGTTATATGATCGTGAAGGCATCCTCCTTGACGTGAATAAGGCCTGTCTCGAGATCTTTGGTGTTGATGACATCTCGGCGGTGAAAGGATTCGATCTTTTCGGCGACCCCAACCTGACCGACGAACAGAAGAAGGAACTCCGTGAAGGCAGATCTCTCCGTCAGGAAATAGCCTTTGATTTTGATCTCGTGAAAAGGCGCAATCTCTACCCGACGGCCCGGGAGGGGCTGCGGTATCTCGATGTCCATATCGCTCCTCTTGCGCCCCTTGACATGAACGAGAATCTCGGGTACCTCGTCTATGTGCGCGACATTACTGTTCGGAAAAAGGCGGAGGATAGACTTCTTGAAAGCGAAAAGAAGCTGCGTGACATCACTTCACATATCGGCGAGGGTATTTATGTCTTTGACTCAGATGGCCGCATAACGTTCATGAACAGCGAGGCTGAGCGTCTCTTGGGCTGGACGATAACGGAATTGAATGAGAGAGGAGCCCATGAAACCGTTCATTCCTTGAGGGCAGACGGAAGGCCTCTCTCCTTTGAAGACTGCGAAATGCACAATGTCCTCAAGACTGGAAAGCGGTTTTTTTCGAATGACGAGGTCTTTGTCAGGAGAGACGGAACGGTCTTTCCGATATCGGTCATCGCCAGCCCTATCAGTGAAGACGGCAACATCGTGGGATCGGTCGTTGCATTCAGAGATATCACCGAACTCAAAAAACTGGAACAGGAACTTCTCAAGGCACAGAAGCTCGAATCCGTTGGTGTCCTTGCAGGAGGAATTGCCCATGATTTTAACAATCTCCTTCAGATTATTATGGGAAACATTTCTCTCGCAAGGACCTACGAAGATCCCGGCAGCAGGAGATCTGAACTCCTGGAACTGGCTGAGCAGGCTTCTGAGCAGGCAAAGGACCTGAGTTACCGCCTCCTCACGTTTTCTTCGGGCGGGAAGCCGCACAGACGGGTAACGTCTCTGTCAAAGCTGCTGATCGAATCCGTCAACCTCTCCCTGAGCGGATCCAACGTAAGTTGTGTGTTCGACATTGCCGACGATCTTTCTGCGGTCGATATCGATGAGGGGCAGATAAGGCAGGCCGTCAGTGCTATCGTCGTCAATGCGAGGGAGGCGACGCCGAACGGAGGAATCCTGAGGGTGGATGCCGGCAATGTTGCTGTCACCGCAAAGGACAGACTGCCCCTAAAGGAGGGCGACTATCTTCACATACTTGTGAAGGACGAGGGAGTCGGTATACCCGTTGAAAACCTGGCGAAGATCTTTGACCCATACTTCAGTACCAAGGAGAGAGGGTCAGAGAAGGGCACGGGGCTCGGCCTTACGATTTCTCACTCCATCATCAAGAAACATGATGGACTCCTGACGGTAGAATCGCAGGAAGGAAGGGGCACAGCCTTCCATATCTATCTCCCTGCAGCCCAGGAGGAGATCATAACGACAGCTACGCGGCGTCGTACCGGAGTGGCCGGCAAACGGAGCATATTGCTGATGGACGATGACCCAAGGGTGCGCTATATTGGAACAGAGATGCTCCTTGCCATGGGCCATGAAGTTGAGGCCGCCAGGAGCGGGGAGGAGGCGATCGAGGTCTTGAAGAAGGCGAGGGAATCAGGGAGAACCTTTGACGCCGTCATCCTCGACCTGACCGTAAAGGGAGGGATGGGCGGAAAGCAAGTTTTGGCGAAGCTCAAGGAGATAGACCCTGAGATAAAGGCCGTTGTTTCGAGCGGCTATGCCCATGACCCGATCATGAAGGACTTCAGGACCTACGGTTTTGTGAATGCAATAGCAAAGCCCTACGGGATAGAACAGTTGAAAGAATTGCTTGCGAGTCTCGAATGAAAGGAAAAGAAAGAGGGGAACGGTAATGCCGGCTGATTCAGGCTCCTCTCTCAATGAGACACTGCAGACCATACGGAATCGCCACAGCATCAGGACATTTACGAAAGAGGATGTTCCTGATGATTACATAAAGATCCTCCTCCAGGCAGCCAACGAAGCGCCCTCTGCCCATAATCAACAATCCTGGCGGTTTATCGTGCTGAGAGAAGAGAAGAGGCATGAATTATCACACCTCGTTACTACACGATCCTCGGACTTTCCCCGTCCTGCGTCGGCCCTCCTTCGTATGGCAGCAAGAAGCATCGTGAGTGCGCCGGTGGTCATTGCGATTGTGAATACCGGCGACCTGATCAGGCACGGAACAGAACTCTTTAAGGTCGAGGAGGTGATGGCAAAGGACTTCTTCCGCACCATGGAGATCCAGAGTTCGGCAGCCGCTGTTCAGAACCTTCTCCTGGCCGCGACCTCACTCGGACTCGGCGCTGTCTGGCTGGGGATCCTTTTTCTCATCAAGGACGACGTGCTCCACTTCCTGGGGGAGCCGAAAGGGGAGTTCATGGCTGTGGTACCCGTCGGCTACGCTGCCGCGGTTTGCAGCGGCCCCCAGAAGCAGCC